>JAFYSB010000072.1 GCA_017546705.1 Paludibacteraceae bacterium | reverse complement strand
TTGTTGTAATTTTGCATGCGAGTTAGGATTGTCTTGTTTTTTGTTTATTTTTTTTGCACTACAAAGTTACAAAAAATACATGATAAATCCTAACTTTTTTGTATTTATTTTTCAATAAAATAACTGAAAATCACACAGTTAAAGCGAACAAACAAGTGGTGTTTATAGGAGAGTTTATTCGCGCACATTGACACTTTTCCTGCACGAAATTTGAATAAGAACCTGTCTTTCCGCTGTCAATTACGTACCATATACGTAGGATATACGTAACATATACGTAAGATATACGTAGGATAATCGGGTTGTTAACCTGAGAACACCCTATTAAGGTGAGAGTTTTTGTTATATTTATTCTTATGAGGTTCTATGACTATCCTGAATGATGGGAGCGTGAACCCACAAAAGCTACCGCTATGATACAAATAGGCGATAGATGTGCTACAGTGGTCGCGAAATGGTCGCGTAGCTTGCAGAGAACTTTTGGTTGATTAAAACTATGACAACTTCTTTTATCCCTTCTTCTCCAACTCCTGCAGGCGTTTCATGATGTCAGGCAATTGTTTGAAGCCTACACTACTGCGGCGCCAGTTCATAGCATCAATAGCAGGCGAGCCCTGATACATACCCGCCTTGCGAACACTACCCGCAACACCCGTTTGTGCACCAAAGACACAGTTGTCCGCCACTTCAATATGACCTGCCACACCCACTTGACCAGCCAAGATACAATGACCGCCGATCTTCGTCGACCCCGCAATACCTACCTGCGAGCAAAGGAAAGTACTTTCGCCAACCTCCACATTATGTGCCACTTGCACGAGGTTATCAATCTTCGCATTGCGGCGAATAACAGTAGATCCCATCATAGCACGATCAACGGTGGTATTGGCACCAATTTCCACATCGTCCTCAATCACCACATTGCCGATCTGAGGGAGTTTTTGGTTCACACCTTTCACATCGGGTTCAAAGCCAAAACCATCGCTACCAACAACCACGCCCGCGTGCAAGATACAGTCTTGCCCCACCACGCAGTTGTAATAGATTTTTACACCTGAATATAATATCGTATTATCGCCAATACGCACATTATCACCCACATACGTATGAGGGTAAATTTGCACGCCCTTGCCGAGTTGGACATTCTTACCGATATAGGCAAAGGCACCGATATAAGCATCTTCTGGAATTTCAACTCCCTCACTTATAAAACAAGGTTGCTCCACTCCTTGTTTAGAAGGGTTCATAGCTTTAGCCACGAGTGCAAGCAGTTGCCCCATAGCAGCGCGGGCATTCTCCACGCGAATAATAGTGGCATTGGTTTCGCCATCAAAAGCGATGGAATCGGTCATAAGTACCACACTGGCACCTGTTTTGGGGAGGTGAGGAAGATACTTCGCATCGCAGAGGAAAGTGAGTTGTCCCTCTTTAGCGCTCTCAATAGCGCCTACATCCCATACTTGGCGATTCGCATCACCTGTAATTTTACCGCCAAGCAACATGGCTATTTGTTGTGCAGAAAATTTCATAATTTACTATTTTCAGTTTTCACCTTTCACTTTTCAGTTTAAATAAGTAGCGTTTTTGTGGTTTATATGTCAATGTCTCCATATTGAGCATATCGGATGCATTAGCGATGTCGCGCACCGAGCCATCCTTAAAGAGAATACCGATGGCTTCGCCATTCTCACTATACGTATTAGAGGTAGAGACATGTTCTACGAAGAAGTATTCCGCCTCAGCCTTACTCACACCAAAACGCGCTACATACTCATTGCGCAAAGCCTCGCACTCCTCTTCAGTAAGCGATGATTCCAACAATTGTCCCTTAAACAATTGGCGATTAGCAAAACACTCGCACAACACACTCAGCACCTTATCCCCGCTATTGGCCCATACCTTAATCGCCGACAACAAGTCTGAATCATCCAATGCGGCGTACCAATAGAGTAATTCGGAATTGTGAGTTAAGAATTTTGAATTTTCTCCTACAGCACCATGTAAAAAATACTTCAGCGCTGGCGACGCAAACAGTTCTACGCCACTATTAACCAACTCTTTAGCCCTAGTGAGAATTTTGATAAGCAGTTGCTCGGCAGCCACGCTGGTATGATGGAGATAGACTTGCCAATACATCAAGCGGCGCGCTACGAGGAACTTTTCTACCGAGTAAATACCTTTGGCTTCCACTACCAAATGCCCATCTTTTACGTTCATCATCTTGAGTATGCGTGCGCTTGCCACACTACCTTCGGTCACTCCGCAGAAAAATGAATCGCGGCAGAGATAGTCAAGGCGATCCACATCCAATTGTGAAGAGATGAGCTGATGAAGGAAATGCTTCTCGTATTCATCCTTGAAAATACGGATAGCCAAATTCATGATAGCCGATGCTTCTGCTCGCTCTTTAGGTAATGCGATTTGGCTAGAAGAAAACCAATCTCGAATCTCATACATCATCATCAAACTAATATCCTCGTGGCTCATGCCATTAGACAACATGCCTGCTTCCTCAAAAACGTGTGAAAAAGGCCCATGCCCTACATCGTGAAGAAGGATGGCTGCCATAGCAGCGGTGGCTTCTTGCTCTGTAATCTCTACACCTTTCTCACAAAGCGAGGCTAGAGCTTCGTGCATGAGGTGCATCGCTCCCAACGAATGCAAGAAACGACTATGCATAGCCCCTGGATAGACAAAGAAACTCAATCCCAATTGACGAATACGATTGAGTCGCTGTACATAAGGATGTTGCAGAATCTGGAAAAGTACACCATCAGGTATGCTAAGAAATCCAAACACAGGGTCATTGATGATTTTGCGCATCTTTGTCATAGATTTGTCCGATAGATGAGTTTGCTAAATAATGTGCAAAGGTACGGAAAAAATCACATGCATGCAAATTTATTGGTAAAAAAGTTTGCAGATACTTGCGTATGTCTGTTTTTTTTTGTAACTTTGCACCGAAAATCATGTATATCGCAATTTCAGGAAATATTGGTGCAGGAAAGACAACATTGACGAAGATGTTGGCCAAGTATTATGGATGGGAACCTCGCTTTGAATCGGTGAGTTTCAATCCGTATTTGGAGGATTATTATACCGATATTGAACGTTGGTCATTTGCAGTAGAGACGTATTTTTTGAAAGAACGTTTCAAAGACATGCTCCGCATTAATGAGGTAGGGCATACCGTGGTGCAGGATCGAAGCATCTTTGAGGGAGTGTATGTGTTTGTGACCAATAATTATAAGCGCGGCGACTTGTCTGAGCGCGATTATCAGACATACATGGAGTTATTTGAGCACATGAAGCGCTTGATGAAGTTGCCCGACCTGATGATCTACCTGCGAAAATCAGTGCCATCGCTGATAGCACAAATCCAGAAGCGAGGCAGAGATTATGAGAAGACGATGCAGTTGGATTATCTACGTGATTTGAATGAGCGATACGAAGACTTTATCTTCAATCAATACGAAGGCCGAGTGCTGGTGATAGAGAGCGACGGGTTGGATTTTGAGAGTAATCCAGAGGATTTTCGTAAGATTGTGAATAAGATTGATGCGGAGTTGTTTGGATTGTTCTCGGCAGAGAACTTTGGCTAATTAGACATATCGGTCTAATTGGTCTAATTGGACTAATTTGGTAAATAAAGAGTGAGATTATGCATATAGCAGTAGCAGGAAATATTGGTTGCGGCAAGACGACGCTGACCAACATGCTCGCCAAACATTATGGTTGGGAGCCACGATTTGAGAGTGTGGAGTTTAATCCGTACCTCGAGGACTTCTATGCGGATATGAGCCGCTGGTCATTCAACTTGCAAGTGTATTTCTTGAACAAACGCTTCAAGGATGTGGTGGACATCTCCAAAGAGGATAAATACATCATCCAAGATCGCACCATCTATGAGGATGCGCGTATCTTTGCGCCCAACCTGCACCGTCAAGGGTATATGTCCGACCGCGACTTTGATAACTACCGCGACTTGTTCGACCTAATGATGTCGCTGGTGAAGATGCCAGACCTTATGATTTATATTCGCAGCACTATCCCAAACTTGGTTGCACAAATTCAAAAACGCGGTCGCGCGTACGAAGCAAGCATGCGTATCGACTATTTACAAGGTCTGAATGAGCTATACGAGAACTGGATTGCAGATTACAAGGGTAAGTTACTTATTGTAGATGGCGATACAATAAAATTTGGCAACAATCCCGAAGACTTCCGCCACATCACAGATAGGATAGATGCAGAATTGTTCGGTTTGTTCCCATTTGAGGGAAGTGCTGAGCACGGCAAAGAAATAAAATAGCCCATCACCTAAGCCTCCCCCTCAAGGGGAGGTTTGTGTATATGATAAGGAGATTTTTGGATTATATTGCGATAGAAAAACGCTACTCGCCACGCACCGTGAAAGAGTACGGGGATGACCTGCGAGCATGGTGCGAGTTTCTAGGATGGACAATAGAGGAGTTTGATCCAAAAGAGCTGGATGCGGGGGATGTAAAGGAGTGGATGATGCATATGTTGGACGCAGGACAGTCGCCACGCAGTGTCAAGAGACGATTGTCGGCTGTGAAGAGTTTATACCGATTTTTGCTCGGACTAGGACTCGTAAAGGTGAATATCACGCGGACGGTGATTGTGCCCAAAGCCGACAAGCCGCTGCCTATCTTCTTCCGAGAGAGCGAAATGGAGGCGTTCAAGGAGCAAAACAAGGTGCCTAATTACGAAGAGGGGATGGACAAAGAGGATTGGCTGGAGGCAATGCGAGATTATCTATTAGTAGAAATACTCTACCAAACAGGTATGCGCCGAGCAGAGTTGGCAGCATTGGAGGATAAGGACGTAGATGTGCCAGGACGAAAGATTAGGGTGTTTGGAAAGCGCAGAAAAGAGCGGATCGTACCGATTGGTGAGCAGCTGGCAAAGCTAATAGAGGATTATTTACTGGTAAAACACGAAGTACTGCAAGGAAACAATGACTTTGGCACGTTTCTTGTACGAAAAAAGAAAAATGGCGAATGGGTACCATTTGGAGCCGCAGGGATATATAATATAGTTCGCGCGCGTATGGGAGATGTAAGTACGCTAAAGAAACATTCTCCACACGTATTGAGGCATACCTTTGCGACAACAATGTTGAACAACGGGGCAGACATACGTACCATACAAACCATATTAGGACATTCTAGTTTAGAGGCAACACAAGTATATACCCACACAACCTTCGAACAGGTGAAGCAAGCATATGATGCAGCGCACCCGAGAAGAAAGAAGAAAGAATAGGGTGTTTGGGGCAGTGGTTGGTGGATAACTCCTAAACTTCTGAACCCCTAAACATCTAAACTAAATAATATCAACTTAACCAATTAAAAAAGGAGGACTTATGAAACTGAACGTAAAAGCCGTGAACTTCGAGATTGCAGAACGCCTCGAGAAACACATTGCAAAAAAGACAAAACGCTATGAGAAGTTACTTCCAGAGTCCGCAGAGATGGAGATTCAAATGACAGTGGTGAAGCCCGAAACGAATCTCAACAAGGAAACGCACGTGCGCGTAGTGGGATTCGGCGCCGAGTTGTTTGCACAAAAAGTGTGCGATACGTTTGAGGAGGGAATTGATGATTGCTTAGAGGCAATTGAGAAACAATTGGAAAAACGTAAAGATAAATAAAAATAGATTGAATTTTCATGTGAGAGGGGCGCATTTGCCCCTCTTTTTGTAAAAAAACACAGAAAAATAGCATTTTTTTTGTAAAATATTTTGTCAGTTGAAAAAAAAGCACTACCTTTGCACCGCTTTTCCGCCGACGTGTAAAAAGGCGTGGCAAAAAAGCGCTGCATGACCCGCCTCTTTAGCTCAGTTGGCCAGAGCACGTGATTTGTAATCTCGGGGTCGTTGGTTCGAATCCGACAAGAGGCTCAAGAAAAGTTGAACTTTGAAATAGAAATTGGGAGTATTCCAGAGCGGCCAAATGGGGCAGAC
>JAFYSB010000071.1 GCA_017546705.1 Paludibacteraceae bacterium | reverse complement strand
TTTTCAAACGGAATAGTTGAAGGGTATGTTAACAAACTTAAAGCATTAAAGCGCACAATGTACGGAAGAGCGAGCGTCAAACTACTTGAGATAAAAATGTACCTAACTGAAAAACATTGCACGAAATTTGAATAAGAACCTAATTGACAGCGGAAAGATTAAGGTTAGCCCTATACCAACTTTAACACTATCACACTATAACATAAAAAAAAGAGTCGAAACTCTTTTTTTTACTAACAGGGCTATTTTTTTTATCGCAATCGATCAGCGGCGCGGACAAGGGCTTCATCCTTCAATATACGGCGAGTTGCCATCATCGTCAACACCACGTTCACCAACGGAATAGCTGACCACATCGTAAGATACCACTCACAGTTGACAGTTGACAGTTGACAGTTGAGAGTTGACAGTTGACAGTTGACAGTTGACAGTTGACAGTTGACAGCGTCCAAAGGCTCATAACCCTTCACGATATACGCCACATACAATGCCAACAATGCATAGTAACCCAAGCACAACACCACATTCATGATATTCAATCGTACTTGCAACAAACGACGCTTATACATGCCTATCGTCACCAACGCCAACAGCGGAATAGCAATGCTCATCACTGCCAAAGGCCATTTATCCAATGCATGCAATGACACATAATCCGTGGCTCCGGGCAACAAAAACTCCACCGGAGAAAAAATGCACAACAACGTGCCTAAAATAACTACCAACAATAGGTATAATGTTTGAATTCTTTGAATCATTGTTTTAATGTTTAGTGAACGCCCGCAAGCGGGCTACTGTTTAGTGTTTAGAATCGATTAATTGACACAAATCATTGACCAATTGATATTTCTCACCTGTGGCAGGACATGTCGCAAAGCCATCTTGATCAAACTTCAACTTCTCACCATGGCGGCTCACCCAACCCACTCTACGCGCGGGATTACCGACCATCAACGCAAAAGCAGGCACATCCTTCGTCACTACCGAACCAGCACCTATCAAGCAGTATTCGCCCAACGTGTTGCCACAGACTATCGTAGCATTGGCGCCCACAGAAGCACCACGACCAATCAATGTATCCTTATACTCATCCTTACGACTCACTGCCGAACGAGGATTGATCACGTTGGTAAACACCATGCTCGGACCGAGGAACACATCATCGCCGCAGCGAACACCCGTGTAGATGGACACATTATTCTGCACTTTGCAGTTACGACCCAGCACCACGCTTGGCGACACCACTACATTCTGACCTATATTGCAATCCTCACCTATCTGACAACCCGACATCACATGCGAGAAATGCCAAATCTTAGTGCCTTTGCCTATCACACAACCCTCATCTACATAAGAGGATTCGTGTACAAAGACCCCCTCTAACTCCCCCTTCAAGGGGGAGGAGGTAGAAATATTATTTGTTTTATTCATACAGTTTTATTTAATGCTTGTGTTATTTGCTCTATCACATTCTCTGGGGCACAAAGCACTTCTTCATTCTTAAATCGCAGGACTTCAAATCCTAATTTATTGAATATGTTAGTTCGTTGCTCGTCCCAACGTTGTTGTTCTTCCGAAAAATGATACTTACCATCCACTTCTAAAATCAATTGTTTCTCTAAACAAACAAAGTCCACGATGTAAGTATCTATCACATATTGCCGATTAAATCTAACGCCCAATTGTTTTTTACGAATCAGTTTCCACAAAATACTCTCTGCTTCTGTTGGATTTTTTCGCATATCGCTCGCTTCATTTTTCAAAAAAGGATATGATACACGTTCCGCTAATTCATATGGTCTATCCATAACTTCTTTTTTTTCATCAATCCCTCCCCTTAAGGGGAGGTTAGGTAGGGTCATCCTCAAGGGGGAGGTTAGGAGGGGTCAAAAAAACGCTTTAAAAATATCATTACCATTCGCAAAAATCATCAGCGCAAGCAATATCCAAAGACCAATATTATTGGCTACCTCAAGAAACTTATCGCTTGGCTTCTTGCCTGTGATAATCTCCCACAACAGGAATAAGATATATCCACCATCCAACACAGGAATGGGCAAGAAGTTCATAAACGCCAACACCAAACTTAAGAACGCTGTCATATACCAAAAATCAGCCCATATCCATACCGGAGCAAACATACTACTAATCGCACCAAAGCCACCTAATGACTGTGCACCTTCCTTCGAGAAGATCAGGCGGAATTGCTTCACATACATCACCAATTTATCCCAACCCAATTGAATGCCAGCAGGGATGGCTTCAAACAAAGTATAATCCGTATGCACTGGCGTATAGAAAGCACTCGCCGTCTTGGGGAAAACGCCTATCTTGGCTTGGTCGCCGATAAACAAACGCGCTTGCATGGCCTCACCGCCACGATAGAAAGTAAGCGTCACACTATCGCATGGATACTTAGCCAACTCATTGGTTATTTGCACATAGCACAGCCCTTGTGCATCATTCACACCCACAATACTATCGCCCTTGTGCATATCAGCAAACGATGCTGCACCACCTGGCATCACCGAATCAACCACAAAAGGCATAAAATATGAAACTGGCACCATGCCACGCTTCACATACGACTTATCGGCACGCGCCTTCTCGCGCTCCTCACGATCCAACTCATTCTGCAATGCTAAAAAGCGATTGCTCAAGTCCTCTGACATAGTGAGTGCCACCGTATCCGTACCACGCAACACAACGACATCGCGTTTTCCTTCGAGGATGATTGTTTCCACCACATCAACCAAACTTTGTGGCTCTTCTCCGTTGATAGTGAGGATCTTATCTTGTTGTTGAAAGCCCTCGCCAACCAATATATCCGAATAATACAATCCTGTATCCACTTGGTTCAGAGGCAGTTCATCCTTACCCCAGCAGAAAAGCACCATACTAAACAATGCCAACGCTGCCACAAAATTCACCAATATACCACCAATGATGATACATAGGCGTTGCCACACATTCTTCGAGCGGAACTCCCATGGTTGTGGCTCTGAAGGCAAGTCAGTAGCTGCTTTCGTCTCATCTACCATACCAGAAATAGCACAATAGCCGCCAAATGGTACCCATCCCATACCCCATTCGATGGAATCGGGATAACGACGCCAATCTTCCTCTGGCAAAGCAGACAACTCCTCATCGGTCATTGGACGATAGATAACATTACCTTTCTCATCCTTCTTCTCATTGCCCATAGCATCCAATACGGGCACAGCCGCTGGCTCTACATTAGGTGCAAAAAAACGCACATGCCATTTGCCGTTGAATTTCTTGGCACGGATGATAGAAAACTTTGGATTGAAAAACATATAGAACTTCTCCACACGTGTCTTAAAAAGTCGTGCAAAGAGGAAATGCCCTAACTCGTGAATCATCACGAGAATACTAAGAGCAAGTATCAATTGTAACCACTGCATTCGTGTTCGGCAATCTCACGCATTGACTGACGCATGCGTCATTGGGCGCTCGATGCCTCCACTCTATCCTCGAAGCCACGAGCTTCTCGGATGTTTTCGATGGAGACTCCTCCGTGCCGTCGGAGGGATTTATTTAGTTAATTAAAAAGTTTCAAAGTTTCAATAGTTCTTTTGCTATTTTTCGTGCCTCTTTGTCTGTTTGCACGTAGTCCTCATACGTTGGCTCAGTGATAAAGCTGGTCGTTGCCATGGTCTGCTCAATCACCTCCGACATTTGCAAGAAACCACATTTACCTTCGCGGAATGCCAAGTTCACCACCTCGTTGGCTGCATTCAATATACATGGCATATTACCACCCTTCTCCATGGCCTCATACGCCAATCTCAGGTTAGGGAATCGCTGCATATCGGGTTCCTCAAAAGTGAGTTGCTTCACAGCAAAGAGGTCCAATCGTGGTACGTCGCTCAACCAACGCGCTGGATAAGTCAGCGCATACTGAATCGGAATACGCATATCGGGCGTACCAAGTTGCGCTTTCACGCTGCCGTCCACAAACTGCACAGCCGAGTGAATCACCGATTGAGGATGTACCAATACCTGAATCTTCTCCACAGGTATATCAAACAGCCAACGCGCCTCAATGACCTCAAAGCCCTTGTTCATCATACTCGCTGAGTCGATGGTAATCTTCGCGCCCATCTCCCAGTTAGGGTGTTGCAAAGCTTGCGCTGCTGTCACGTGCTGCATCTGCTCATATGTAAACGTGCGGAAAGGCCCTCCGCTGGCAGTGAGGAGCAGTTTTTCTACGCTATGCATATCCTCACCCACCAAACATTGGAATATAGCTGAGTGTTCGCTATCCACTGGCAGGATACTCACTTGATGACGTTTAGCCAAACGGCAGATGATCTCGCCTGCTACCACAAGCGTTTCCTTATTAGCAAGTGCGATGGTTTTCTTCGCCTTGATAGCCTCTATCGTTGGTCGCAAACCTGCATAGCCTACCATAGCAGCCACTACCACATCGATTGCAGGCATTGTCACCATCTCGGCGATTGCTTTCTCCCCAGCCATCACCTTGATAGGTAGATCGCTCAGGGCCTCACGAAGAGGTTGATACAAACGCTCATCGGCAATGCAAACCACAGCGGGATTAAACTCCAACGCCTGCTGAATCAGCAAATCCAAACTACGATGTGCAGACAAGGCATAGACACTAAACTCATTAGGGTGCTGACGCACTACGTCCAATGTTTGTGTGCCAATACTGCCCGTACTACCAAGGATTGCAATTTGTTTCATATGCTATACGAAAGATATACTAAAGGTGTACCAATTAAAACGCGATGACTTCCTCTGGATTGATGGCTTTGCCGCCTTGCCACAATTCGAACCACAACGGCTCATCTCCCATGATGGCAATACTCTCGCCTGCTGTCACGGCATTGCCTACTTGCTTGAGCGGTTTCAATACATGGCGATAAACCGACAGATAATTATCGTGCTGCAATAGGAGGGTATAGGTATTGCCTATTTCATAATTCACGTACACCACTGTACCCGCCAATACGGCCGTCACATTTTCTTTTTCTGGTGTTCGGATAGCCACTCCGTATTTATTCTCCTTGGGGGCATATGCCTGTACGATGACACCATGTGCTGGTCGGAAGAAAGATAATACGGGTGCATTGTTGGCAACATCAAAGAGTTGTAGAAAATCCTTCTCTTTCGCCTCATATTGCGCCACAAACTCAGCTGTAGCTTCGCTCTTAGCTTCGAGCAATTGTTCGCGCATGATGATCTGCATCGAATCAAGACTTTGCACGGTATCAGAGTGTACTTCACCTGCTACTACTTGCTTGATGATGTTGAGGTATTGTCGTTGCAATTCCAACGATGTTCCCAGCGAATCCAATCGCGCGGACTCTGCCACCAATTCATGGCGAATATTCTCAGAATAGCCTGGCAAATAATTCCTTACTGGCGTATAGAGTATGACCAAAGAGAACAACGCCAACGAAAGCAAAAACAATATAGCCACCACCACAATGGCTCCCCACCCGCTTAGGTGGAGATACCAATGTTCGGCTAATGTATCCTCATTCAGTACGCTAATGCGATATTTCTCTCGCAACCGCAGCCAGAGTGATATTTTCTTCTTATCTTCAGTCATATTTTTTGGATTCGGGATTCGGGAATCGGCGTCCGGAGTCTGCATTTTGGAGTCGGGATTCGGGAATCGGGCGTCCTTATTTTAGAATGGTACAACCTTCACAAGGTTTCAGTTGCTTGAAGAAGTCGTTGCCCTTGTCGTCCACAAGAATAAATGCAGGGAAGTTCTCCACTTCGATTTTCCAGATGGCTTCCATTCCCAATTCTGGATACTCTACGCATTCAATCGACTTGATATTCTCTTGTGCCAAGATTGCAGCTGGTCCACCGATTGAGCCGAGGTAGAAGCCACCGTGCTTTTGGCAAGCATTGGTCACATCGATAGAGCGGTTACCCTTAGCCAACATGATCATACTACCACCATTGTCTTGGAATTCATCCACGTATGGGTCCATACGACCTGCGGTAGTTGGGCCCATTGATCCGCAAGGCATACCTGCTGGAGTCTTCGCTGGTCCAGCGTAATAGATTGGGTGATTCTTCAAGTATTCCGGCATACCCTCGCCTGCATCCAAGCGTGCTTTGATCTTAGCGTGAGCGATATCACGACCTACAATAATCGTGCCGTTCAAACTCAGACGTGTGCCAATAGGATATTGGGTCAATATCTTACATACATCCGCCATTGGCTGGTTGAGGTCAATGCGTACTGCATCACCTTCGCCTGCCTGACGGAGTTCCTCTGGAATAAGACTTGCAGGATTATTATCCATCTTCTCTATCCAGATACCATCCTTATTGATCTTGCACTTGATATTGCGGTCAGCCGAGCAACTTACGCCCAAGCCGATTGGGCAACTTGCGCCGTGGCGAGGCAAACGAATCACGCGGATATCGTGCGCCATATACTTACCGCCAAACTGTGCACCCAAACCAATCTTGTATGCCTCTTTGAGCAATTGCTCTTCGAGCTCAATATCGCGGAATGCACGACCAGTCTCATCACCTGTAGTAGGCAATGTATCGTAGTAGTGAGTAGAAGCCAACTTCACGGTCAGCAAGTTCTTCTCTGCACTCGTACCGCCAATCACAAAAGCAATATGATATGGAGGGCAAGCTGCTGTACCAAGACTCTTCATCTTCTCTACGAGGAATGGAATGAGTGTGCCAGGATTTTGGATACGCGCCTTAGTCTCTTGATAGAGGTAAGTTTTGTTAGCAGAACCACCACCTTTGGTCACGCAAAGGAAGTGATATTCCATACCTTCGGTAGCCTCCAAATCAATTTGTGCTGGCAAATTGCACTTGGTATTCACCTCGTCATACATATTGAGTGGTGCGTTTTGTGAATAGCGAAGGTTGCGCTCAGTATAAGTCAAATATACGCCTTTAGAAAGTGCTTCCTCATCGCAATAGCCAGTCCATACTTGTTGTCCTTTCTCGCCGTGAATAATGGCAGTACCTGTATCTTGGCATAGTGGCAACTGACCTTTGCATGACACTTCTGCGTTGCGAAGGAAGGTCAATGCTACATATTTGTCATTGGCACTTGCTTCTGGATCGCGAAGAATCTTAGCCACTTGCTCGTTGTGACTACGACGAAGCATAAAACTCACGTCAGAGAAGGCTGCGTTAGCCATCTTTGTAAGACCTTCCGCCTCAATTTTGAGGATAGGTTTACCTTCAAACTCGCTAACCGACACATGGTCTTTGGTCAGCAAATAATACTCTGTTTCATCCTTACCAAGTTGAAACATTGGTGCATACTTAAATTCCATATCTTTGGTGTTTTATTAGTTTATTCGCATTATCGCATAATCGGCTGCAAAGGTACAAAAAAAAAAGAATATATGCAAGATTTTGAGCGAAATTTTATTGAATGCAAAGACAGGGCACTTTTTCGTTGGAAAAGAGCCCTGTCTGCATATGGCATGAGGAGTTATATGTAAAAACAAGTAAGGAATTACTTATCCGCTTTGACAATCTCTTCAGCACGAGAGAGCGCACCATTGATGTGGTTGCGTACATTCTCACGTCCGATAAGTGCCACCAAGCCTGCCTTCTCTAAGGTTGCAAACACACGCTCATTAACTCCCGATAATACCAAAGTCATACCACAACGTTGTGAACGGAAATAAAGTTGCTCCAAGTTGTGGATACCTGTCGAATCAATAAACGACACCTTACGCATACGCAAAATACGCACCTTCTGTCCGTCGGTACCTATACGTTGGCTTATCTCGTCAAACTTGTTGGCAATACCAAAGAAATATGGACCATCAATCTCATATACTTCAGTATATGGAGGGATGTGTAATTTCTCCAAATCATTACCATGCAAGCGAACATCGTTTTGATGCGTAGGGTCAATCTCATCGGAGAAAGAACGAATGACAGTGGCCTCATTAGTACGCTTAAGGAAGAGAATAACTGCCAAAAGCAATCCTACTTCGATAGCAATCGTAAGATCAAAGATAACTGTCAGGATGAATGTGACAATCATAACAATAAAGTCCGATTTAGGTGCTTTGGCAAGTCCAACAATGGAGCGCAATCCTAACATATTATAGCTTACAACGAGTAAGACACCAGCCAAACATGCCATAGGTATCATACCAACTAGAGGACCGAAACAAATCAACACTAGCAATAGTACACCAGCATGCACGATACCCGCTACAGGAGTACGACCACCATTGTTGATATTCGCCATAGTACGAGCAATAGCTCCTGTGGCAGGTATTCCACCAAAGAACGGCGTAACTACGTTAGCAAGACCTTGAGCAATGAGCTCAGTATTGGAATTATGCTTATCGCCTATTACACCATCAGCAACCATTGCCGAAAGCAATGACTCAATGGCACCCAACATAGCTATCGTAAAGGCAGATGGGAAAAGATCTTGCACCAGATTGAGCAATGTTTGTCCCTCTGTGAGATTCAATGCAGGAAGATGGGGAGCAGGAATACCACTTGGCAATGTGTATAAGTCGCCAATTGTAGTAATGGATGTAATACCACCAAACTTACGCAAGAGCCAAACTATCAATGTCATCAATACAATGGCTACCAATGAGCCTGGTATTTTCTTACTGATTTTGGTAGCCCCAATGATAATAAACAACGAAGCTATACCAACCGCAAATGCCCACCAATTGATATCGCGCCAATGCTCTACATAGCATACCCACTTGTGAATAAAATCAGCAGGGGCATTTTGTATGCCCATACCAAAAAGGTCATTCATTTGGGTAGAGAAAATAGTCACAGCAATACCCGCTGTAAAGCCCACAATCACTGGATAAGGAACAAACTTAATCACATTCCCAAGCTTAAACAATCCCATCAATATCAATAAGATACCTGCCATAATGGTGGCTATCAGCAAGCCTGCAAGGCCATGCTGCTGGATGATGCCATAAATAATGACGATGAACGCACCAGTAGGTCCTCCTATCTGCACTTTACTACCACCAAAGGCTGAAATAATAAATCCCGCAATGATGGCAGTAATAAGTCCTTCGGTAGGTCCTACACCCGACGAAATACCAAAAGCAATCGCCAATGGTATAGCTACGATACCCACAATCATACCCGCAATGGAATCCTGAAGCAGTTTCTCCTTATTATATGAGCGGATTGTGGAGAAAAGTTTTGGACTAAAAACGTCCTTGAAAGAGAAAAAAGTTTTCATATACCTTAAATATAAATCAATTGACTAATCCTTGAAGCATCATTTACTCGTGATGATAGGGTTCGCCACGCAAAATAGTCATGGCGCGATAGATTTGCTCGACAAAAAAGAGACGTACCATTTGGTGTGAGAAAGTCATTTTACTGAGCGAGATTTTACCATTGGCACGCTGATAAACGGCTTCTGAGAAACCATAAGGTCCTCCAACAACAAAGACTACATCCCTACCCGATGACATGCGTTTTTGTATATAATCCGCAAACTCTATCGAACGATATTCTTTGCCATGCTCATCAAGCAATATCAAATCAGTGGCAGGTGTAATAGTACGCAATATCAATTCACCCTCTGCTTGCTTTTGTTGCTCCGAAGTCAGGGCTTTGGTGTTTTTGAGTTCGGGAATTACTTGCAGCGTGAAAGGCAAATAATGCGTCAGTCGCTTTTGATATTCCTGTATCAGTGCCTCAATATGTGAATCGGTTGTTTTACCAACTACTAGGAGAGTTATTTTCATAATTTTGAATTAAGAATTATGAATTATGAATTATGAGTAATGAATTAGGAATATTGATTACATACCACGTTGCTTCTTGATATGCTCATACGCCTCGTTTATACCGCGAAACTTGTCAGTAGCCTGCTTCCGCAACTCTTCGCCAGCATTTGCCACCTTATCTGGATGATATTTCATTGCCATACGACGATAAGCTTTCTTAACTTCATCATTAGTAGCAGATGGCGAAATCTCTAAAGCAGTGTACGCCCAATTAACATCTTTATGACGTTGATATAATGCCAACAGCGAATGATAATCCGCTTGTTGCACAGCCATATTGGTGGCTATAATCTCTATGACATTTAGCTCTTGGGGCGCAATATCGCCATCAGAGTTGGAAACCTCAAGCAGTAAGCGAACCAACTCTAATCGCGTGGAGTAATTGATGTACTGCGCCATCTGACGTGAAACGGCTACAGGATCAATATGCTCGTTGAGCAACTGCTTGAGCAATGCAAGCGCTTGCTTGGCTTGCTCTTCACCAAAAGTACGCAAAAGGAAAGGTTTAATATAATTAATCTCTGCCTTGAGTACACGTCCATCAGCTTTGATGACGCATGCCAATAACACTATAATTGATACGCTGATATCACCCTGCGTAGCGCGGCGGCGACCATAATTCATAGTGCGTGCAGATTCGTTGTCATTGAGCGTGTTTTTCGACTCATCCAACATCGAAGCAATAAAAACACCTATCAGAGCACCAATAGGACCTCCTACTACGAATCCTAAGCCACCCAATATCCATTTACCTAATGACATTATTTTTCTCTTTTTTTATCCTTATAAAATGGTAGTAACACAAAATAGTTGATTACACCAGCCAACATTATCGCCAAAATACCCGAATATTCTTCCGATATATGCAACCATATCAATACATTGAGCAATAGCATTTGAATCACATAATTCACCGCACGACCAAATAAAAATCCGCCTGCATTTTTCCAACTGGGGCGCATCTTGAAGGTGTAGAAACTGGTAAAGAAATAGTTGCATATCATCTCAATGATAAACCCTGCAGTAAAAGCCACAGATGTAAGCACCCCTAACTCTTGCCAATGGCGTTGGAAGATATCCAACAACAAATAGTATATACCATACTGCAAACCCGTACCGAATGCTCCTACAAGCACAAAACGGACAACTGAACGATATTTCATAGGCAAACGCCCCGTAAGAGTTTTCATTGATGTTAACAGTCTATGGTTGAGTTATCTCCTGACCTTGACAAAAGCGGTGTTGAATATGTCGGTCATCGCCAAGATAGACGAAGCGTTCTAGTCGCTCAATAGGCGATGAGGCGATGAGATGATGAGGCGACAGGCCATGGTCATCAATGACAAGTGCATCGAATGCATATCCAGGCTCAAAACTCCCTACCCTTCCAAAGAAGGCACCACCTGCTTTTGTAGCCATATAAAATACTTCTGATAGTGTTAAGAAGGGATATTGACTATTGGATGAAACATATTGCAATTTGCTCATCTGTATAGCATACTGCATCACACGGAACATACTAAGATGATGTCCCCCTGCAATATCAGAACCGAGAACCACTTGAACTCCCTCTTGCAAAAATTTTCGTATAGGAGCGATACCCGATGCCAAATTACAGTTGGATGTTGGACAATGCACAGCACACACATTTTGCTCACACATTAAATGCAATTCCTCGCCTTCGGTATAACAACAATGTGCCATCAGCGTTGGCGTTTGTCCAAACAAACCGTAGCGATGGTATGCATCGCCATAACAAGTAGCTTCGGGTTCGAGTTCGTGCACCCATGCTATCTCTTGTTGATTCTCACTCAAATGCGATTGTACAGGCAACAATGTCTGCTTTGCCATTTCCCCCATGGATCGCAGCATTTCAGGTGTACACAAAGGAATGAAACGCGGCGTGATAATTGGTTTTATCAAAGGCATGGAAGCGAGTGATTCTATTAATGTTTGCATACCTGCCGCCCATTCAGCAGGTGTATTGCACAAGGTTGCTGGTGTATGTCGGTCCATGCCCACTAACCCTATTAATGCACCCATACCTGCCTCATTAAACGCACGAGCAAGAATATGAGTTGCAGGAGTATGGACAGTGGCAAACACCGCAGCACGCATAGTACCATGACGCCATAGTTCCGAAACAAAAGAATAGTAGATTGTTTCGGCATATGCTTCATCCGCAAACTTAGTTTCCTCTGGAAATATATAGGTATTGAGCCAAGGGAGCAATTGCATATCCATAGCTATACCCATATTCCCCAACTGTGGCGCATGCACATGCATATCATTCATAGCAGGAATCAGAAGTTTATCCCCAAAATCCACCAGTTGGTCATACGCAAAATCTTCAGGAAGTGTGTGATACACTCCCTGAATGATTCCACATTCATCCACTGCTATATATCCTCGCTCGTACACATCAAAATGTGTCGATGAGGAGGTAAACAATATGTTTGCTTGATAAACTATCACTAATTAAATGATTGCATTGAGCATCTCCTCCATAGCAGCTGCCAGTCCCTCTACATTGCGACCACCTGCAGTAGCCATCCATGGCTGACCGCCGCCACCACCTTGGATATTCTTGGCAGCAGACTTGATGATTTGTCCAGCGTTCTTGCCTGCCTCTACCATCGATGGAGAAAGCACCACAGCAATCATAGGTTTGCCTTCCCACTCGGTAGCAGCTACCAGAGCAAAATGCTTGTGAGCAATCTTATTCTTGAGGATGAGTGGCATATTGCGCAATAGGGTAGGGTCCACATTGCCTGTGAGGCGAACGAGTTCCACACCGTTTTGCTCCTCAGCCTTAGCGATGAGTTCGTCGCAGTAGCGCTCAACCTTCTCTGCCATGAAGGTCTCGATTTGCTTTTTCAACGCAGCGTTCTCATCGAGGGCTTTGCGGATAGCACCTTCGAGGTCCTGTGGGTTATTCAATAATCCGCGCAGGTTACCGAGCATGTCCACTTGCTTGTAGTAGAGTTCGTCCGCCTTAGCCGCAGTCACTGCCTCTATACGACGCACACCTGCAGCTACGCTGGTCTCCATCACGATGCGCACTGCACCGATCTTACCTGTGCTACCTACGTGGCAACCACCACAGAGTTCGGCAGATGGACCATATTTGATGACACGTACTTCATCGCCGTATTTCTCACCGAAGAGTGCCATAGCGCCCATTTCTTTGGCTTTGGCAATAGGAGTATTGCGACTTTCCTCAAGTGGCAAGTCTTGGCGAATCATCTCGTTGGCAAGGATCTCCACTTGGCGGAGTTCTTCTGGAGTCACTTTTTGGAAGTGTGAGAAGTCGAAACGCAAGCTATCGGCGTTGACGAAACTACCCTTTTGCTCTACATGCTCGCCCAACACTTGGCGGAGAGCGTAGTGTACGATATGGGTAGCGGTGTGGTTGCAAGCAATGGCTTGACGGCGAGCAGTATCCACCGTTGCCACCAATGTGCCATCTATATCTGCTGGCAATTCAGCCAAGAGGTGAACAGCCAGGTTATTCTCTTTCTTGGTGTCGAGTACACGCACATTGCCCAGGGTACCCGTATCGCCTACCTCACCACCCATCTCTGCGTAGAATGGGGTCTTGCTGAGTACCACTTGGTACAAACTCTTGCCCTTTTGTTCCACTTTGCGATAGCGAAGCACCTTGGTCTCGCAGCAGAGTTCGTCATAACCCACAAACTCACTATCGCCTTCTGACAATACATTCCAGTCGCCGAGTTCTTGTTTGTTGGCTTGACGACCCATCTCTTTTTGGCGCTCAAGTGCCTTGTTGTACTCCTCCTCATTGGTTGTAAAGCCATTCTCGCTCAAGATCAACTGCGTCAAATCAAGTGGGAAACCATAAGTATCTTTCAATGTGAACACATCCACACCCGAGATCTCTTTGCCTTTGGCCTCTTTCATGAGTTTGTCAAGCAAACTGATACCCTTGTCCAAGGTACGGAGGAAACCATCCTCCTCGCTCTTGATCACAGGAGTGATCTGTCCCTCTTGCTTCACGAGTTCTGGATAAGCAGCGCCCATGTCCGCAATAAGTTGTGGCACAAGTTTATACATGAATGCCTCGCGTTGACCGAGGAAGGTGTAGCCATAGCGCACGGCACGGCGGAGGATTCGGCGAATCACATAGCCTGCCTTCTCATTGCTTGGCAACTGACCATCGGCAATAGCAAATGCGATAGTACGGATATGATCGGCGATCACGCGCATAGCTACATCCACTTTCTCCTCTTTGCCATATTCAGCACCGCAGATCTCGCCAATCTTCTTCAGCATTGGTTGGAACACATCAGTGTCGTAGTTCGATTGTTTGCCTTGCATGGTGCGAACGAGACGCTCAAATCCCATACCTGTATCGATCACATTGTATGGCAGCGAGTCGAGCGAGCCATCGGCTTTGCGATTGTATTGCATGAACACGAGGTTCCAAATCTCGATGACTTGTGGGTGATCTTTGTTGACGAGTTCACGACCAGAGATAGCTGCTTTCTCCTCTTCGCTACGGCTGTCCACGTGGATCTCGGAGCAAGGACCGCAAGGACCTGTATCGCCCATCTCCCAGAAGTTGTCGTGCTTGTTGCCATCGAGGATATGATCAGCAGGCAAGTGCTTTGCCCAGATGCTGGCTGCCTCGTTATCACGCTCGATACCCTCCTCTGGTGACCCCTCAAACACAGTTACATAGAGATTCTTTGGGTCGAGTTTGAGTACATCTACGAGGTACTCCCATGCCATGTCGATAGCGCCTTGCTTGAAGTAATCGCCAAACGACCAGTTGCCGAGCATCTCGAACATGGTGTGGTGGTAGGTGTCGTGACCTACTTCCTCGAGGTCGTTGTGCTTACCGCTCACGCGCAAACACTTCTGCGAGTCGGCTACGCGAGGGTATTGAATAGGATCGTTGCCGAGAATGATACCCTTCCATGGGTTCATGCCGGCATTGGTAAACATTAGTGTTGGGTCATCTTTGATGACCATAGGTGCTGAAGGTACGATCTTGTGTCCCTTCTTCTCAAAATAATCCAAAAAGGATTGTCTAATTTCTTGACTTGTCATATCTTGTAATTATGTTAATCTACTGGAATAAATTTTTCCACATGGTATTCGCGCTTCACTTCTTTATGCTCCACCACCAATTGATTAGCAGTGAGTTCTGTGTTTTGTTTGCGTGCTTTCAACACATCTATTGCTGTATAAATAGCATGCAACATGCTCGTTTCCGACGCTTCATTCTTACCTGCTATTCCGTATGCCGTACCATGATCTGGGGAAGTACGTACCACACGCAAACCTGCTGTGAAGTTCACACCGCTCATATCTAGCGCCTTGAATGGTGCTAAGCCTTGGTCGTGGTACATTGCCAAGACGGCATCAAAATGATTGTATTCTCCTGCGCCAAAGAAGCCGTCTGCGGAATATGGTCCAAACGCCCAAATACCTGCTTCTTGAGCTTGAGCGATGGCAGGGCGAATCACCTCTTGTTCCTCTTTGCCTATCAAGCCATTGTCGCCTGCATGGGGATTCAATGCCAAGACAGCAATACGAGGTTTGCGACAGGAGAAATCTGTTTGCAAGGTTTGGTTGAGCACCTGTAATTTAGCCATGATATTTTCCACGGTTACCTTTTCGCTCACTTGGGCAATAGGAGTATGGTTGCAAACCAATGCAACGCGCATGCGATCGCTCAACATCATCATCAAGCTCTCGGCACCATTGCCAAAGATATGTGTTAAATACTCCGTGTGTCCCGAATAGCGGAATTGGTCGCATTGGATATTATCCTTGTTGATTGGTGCCGTCACTAGTGCATCCACTAGCCCTTGTTGCAGATCGGCTGTCGCACGTTGTAAGCTCTTGAGCGCAGCTTGTCCTGCCTCTAGAGTAGAAACACCTATATTCACAGGCATATCATCGCCGTAGCAGTTGATCATATTCAGGCGACCATCTTTTGCTTGTTTAGGCGACTCGATGATATTCCATTGGATATTATGCAGATCCTCATTGAGGGTCTTGGCATGTTGGCGTGCTACCTTGGCATTGCCATATACAATGGGGCGACATATCTCGCAGATATGCGGATTAATCAAACTCTTGAGGATGATCTCATACCCTACTCCATTGACATCGCCCGCTGTGATTGCTATAATTGGTTTCATATACCTTGCCTTTAAACTTTTAACTCTAAACTTTAATCTATCTGCACTACCTTATCGTATTGCAGTTTCTCGAAATCAAACGGTTTTCTTTCTTCGTTCTTATAGCCCAGCGACATCACGCAGAGCACAGTGAAGTCCTCTGGCAGATTAGTCAACTTGCGCACCAAGTCTTCTGCGCCCTCTCTCTGGTACACATGACACCAGCATGCACCCAAGCCTTGGTCAGCAGCGGCGAGCCATATGTTTTGTGCAGCAATAGCCGCATCGCATTGCCATGTATCTATCACGCTAGTATCCGCAGCCACCACAATGCCCGCCATAGCGGTGTCAAACATACCGCTTCCATAGGTGCGACAGCCCGCTAACTGACGTAATATGTCTTGATTAGTAATCACCACGAAGCGCCAAGGGTTCATACGCTTGCCCGCTGGCGACATCAGGGCGCAACGAATGATATAGTCCAATTTCTCCTGCTCTACTGGTTGATTTGTATATTTCCTATACGAGCGCCTTTGCTGGCACAAACTTTGAAAATCACGCATAATTAGTCAAAATAATAAATTCGCTGCAAAGGTACTATTTTTTTTGCATTTATGCAAATGTATTTCACGAAAAATCACATTTGTAAAAAATAACTTGCATATTCTCTTTTTTTTTTGTAATTTTGCACGATTTTTGGGTAAATGTGAATTATTATGTCTGAAAATGTCAATAATAGTCATACTGCGTTCAATCGCAGTGCCATCATTCGCGGTGCGATTACGCTAGGGGTGTTGGTGGCGCTATATGTGCTCATCCGTCGTTTGAGCGGTGTATTGTTGCCCTTCTTGATTAGTTTTGTGGTGGCCTATATGTTGGCTCCGATAGTGCATTTCTTTCAGCATACGTGCCGATTGAAGCATCGCGTATTGTCGGTGATGGTGACGATATTGTTGGTAATTGGTGTGCTGACGGGTGTCGTAGCTGCTTTGGTGCCAGCGATGAGCAAACAAGCCAGTGCGTTGTCGAATAGCGTCAAGGCTTATGTGGCTAATTGGGAAGGCAATGCGTACTTCTCACCGCGCGTCAATGAGCAGATAGAGGAACTCATTGAGAGTATGGACATTCAAGCGCTACTTCATTCGCCAAAGTTGCAAGCGGGCATAGAGAAAGTGTTGCCCATTTTGGGAGATTGGATCAATAGCGGAGTGAATGCTGTGATGAGTTTGGCAATCGGCTTTGTATGCATCTTGTACATTATATTCTTGCTAATTGATTATGAGAAGATTAGCAAGAATTGGCATAAGTATATTCCTCAACGTTTCAGCGATGGCATACAGATGTTGCTGCGCGATTTAGACCGTAACATGAATGCGTATTTTCGCGGTCAAGCCTTGGTAGCGGGCATTGTAGGTATATTGTTTGCCATTGGTTTTCAGATTATTGGTTTGCCGATGGGTATTGGTATTGGTTTGATTATCGGTGTGCTAAACTTGGTGCCTTATATGCAAGCGTTGGGTATTCCTCCATGTATCTTGCTTGGCTTGATTCAGTCGGCGGAAAGTGGTCGCTCCGTGTGGGTAGTGATGCTTTGCATAGCTGCGGTATTCATTATTGTACAGACCATCCAAGATATGGTATTGGTGCCCAAGATTATGGGCGATGTCACGGGCATGGGGCCAGCGTGGATATTGCTTAGTTTGTCGGTATGGGGTTCGCTATTGGGTTTTGTGGGCATGATTATCGCTTTGCCTGTCACCACGCTGCTGGTTTCCTATTACAAGCGCTTCGTGCTACACATGACCGACGACATGACCAAACCCCTCCCGCGCTCATCGTGGAATATTCCATTCCTCAAACGAAAAAGAAAATAACTCATAACTCATAGTTTATAACTCATAACTACAATGAAAGTTCGCGTTCGTTTTGCGCCTAGTCCAACTGGCGCGTTGCACATCGGTGGTGTTCGTACCGCCCTGTTTAATTATCTGTTTGCTCGCCAACACGGTGGCGACATGTTGCTTCGTATTGAAGACACCGACTCCACACGCTTCGTCCCTGGAGCCGAAGAATATATCACCGAGTCCCTCGCATGGCTCGGCATCGAGATTGACGAAGGTATCTGCCAAGATGCTCCTAACGGCAAGGGCGATCATGGTCCATATCGCCAAAGCGAGCGCCGCGAGATATACCACAAGTATGTAGATCAGCTCCTCGCCTCTGGTAATGCCTATATCGCATTCGACACTCCGGAGCAATTGGAGGCCAAGCGCGCTGAGATTGCCAACTTCCAATACGATGCTCGCACACGCGAGCAGATGGTGAACTCGCTCACACTCAGCAAGGAGGAGGTAGATGCACGTATCGCTGCTGGCGAGAAGTATGTCGTGCGCTTCAAGGTGGAGCCAAACATTGATGTACATGTGCACGACCTTATCCGTGGCGAAGTGGTTATCAACTCCAATATCCTCGATGACAAGGTGCTCTACAAATCTGCTGATGATCTACCAACCTACCACCTCGCCAATATCGTGGATGACCATCTCATGGAGATCAGCCATGTCATCCGTGGCGAAGAATGGTTGCCTTCTGCCCCACTCCACGTGCTGCTCTACCAAGCATTTGGTTGGGAAGATACCATGCCTGAGTTTGCGCACTTGCCTTTGCTTCTCAAACCTGACGGCAATGGCAAACTCTCCAAACGCGATGGCGACCGTCTCGGTTTCCCTGTTTTCCCACTCGAGTTCCACAACCAAAAAGATGGCTCTGTATCATCGGGTTACCGCGAGGAGGGCTACTATCCAGAGGCAGTGATCAACTTCTTGGCTCTTCTTGGCTGGCATGCTACAGGCGACCAAGAGATGTACACCATGCAAGAGTTGATTGACCAATTCTCTCTTGAGCGCGTGAGCAAATCGGGTGCTAAGTTCGACTACGAGAAGGGCA
Source organism: Paludibacteraceae bacterium (assembly GCA_017546705.1). Classification (GTDB taxonomy): domain Bacteria; phylum Bacteroidota; class Bacteroidia; order Bacteroidales; family Paludibacteraceae; genus Colicola. Next base: position 4,202 of record JAFYSB010000071.1, on the reverse strand, counting down.
AATGGTTCAACCACCAATACCTCCAACTCCGCTCCAACGAGGAATTGGCAGAGCAGTTCTTGCCTATCCTTGACACTAAACTCTCAACACTAAACACTAAACCATCACTTGAGACTGTGGCGAAAGTGATCGGCCTCACCAAGGACCGCGTAAACTTCGTTTCCGAACTCTGGGAGCAAGTCAACTTCTTCTTCGTAGCTCCTACCGAGTACGACGAGAAGTCGCTTAAGAAGCGTTGGAAAGAGGACTCTCCAAAGCATATGACCGAGATGCTCTCTCTTCTTGAGGCGCACGATGATTGGTCAGCTGAGGGCTTGGACAATCTGATTATGCCATGGATTGCAGAGAAGGAGTATGGTGTAGGTATTGTGATGAATGCTTTCCGTATTTGTTTGGTAGGTGCTGCTCGTGGTCCACATATTTGGAATATCACCGATGTACTCGGCAAAGAGGAAACCCTCCGCCGCGTCCGCACCGCTTTGGAGAAGTTAGGATAATCCCATATTACACTATCCTATACAACTCTACACTATAACTACACGCGGGAAGTCTAGTATTTACTGACTATCCCGCGTGAGTTTTTTTTGAAAAAAGTTTTCGCGTGCCGAAAGTTGTGCCGAAGAAATGTATTTTTACTAGTTTTGACTACAAAGGGTGTTGTTTTTACAAAAAAATGACTTTTCACAATCTTTTTCTTGAAAATATTTGCACAGTTGAAAGTTTTTTCGTACTTTTGCACAAAATTTAACTTTCAAAAGTAGAATATTGTACTCTAATTTTATTTTTAAGGGTTAAATATACGAGATTATATTAATATTCAAAAGTAAAAATATGGAACAATTAATTACTTATTTCCACAGATTGCTAAAGCGATATTCGCAATTTGGTCAAATGCGTTATTTATACGATGAAATCAATTGGGCTAATCGTTTGATTTTAATTCGTGGTCCTAAAGGGTCAGGAAAAACAACTATGATTATGCAGCATATTCAGCGAACATTTCCTGATAAAAGTAAAGTTCTATATTGTTCAGTTGATCACATGTGGTTTGCTTCCAATACTTTGCTTGATTTAGCTGAGTATGCCTACACACACGGAATAAGTCATTTGTTCCTTGATGAGATCCATAGGTATAATAATTGGGCACAAGAGTTGAAAAACATTTACGATTCATACCCAGATATTTATGTTGTTGTAACAGGTAGTAATGCTTTGGACATTATCCGTCAGGTGTATGATCTATCTCGCCGTTGTCGAGTATATACAATGCACGGATTAAGTTTTCGCGAGTATCTTAAACTGGAAGGAGTGGCTGATTTGCCAAGCTACTCATTAGAAGATATTATAACTCGTCATTTGGAGATATGTCGCGATATTACTATTCAACAGGATATCAAAGTACTGCTTCATTTTGAGAAATATATTAAGGAGGGTTATTATCCTTTTTATCGCGACGACACCACGAATTATAACGATCGACTGAGTCAAGTGATTGATACTATCATCTTTAATGAGATTCCTGCTGTGTCGAATTTGGAATACGAGTCCGTATATAAAGTAAAACCACTTCTAGCAATTTTAGCGCAACAAAATCCATATACTTTGAATATCTCGTCGCTCTGTAAATCGCTTACTATATCACGAAATGTACTACTCAAATTGATAGATTTGTTGGATAAGGCAGCGTTGATACGCCGTTTATATGCAGATGCTGAAAGCTGGGGGCAAATCAACAAGCCAGAGAAGATATTGTTTGAAAACACCAACTTAATGTATGCGCTATCGCCCAATGCAGATGTGGGTACATTGCGCGAAACATTCTGCGCTTCTATGTTAGTTAAGGGGTCTAAGATTGCTATGCCACAAAAGGGAGATATTCTTGCAGACAATCAACATCTATTTGAGGTAGGGGGTAAAAATAAGAATCACAAGCAAATCGCTAATACTCCCAATAGTTATGTCGTAGCAGATAATATAGATATTGGTTTCGGAAACAAGATACCTCTTTGGCTCTTTGGATTTTTATACTAATCGTATTTTATTCACATATTTACAGCAAGCGGGAAGTGATGTGTCAATCACTTCCCGCTTGTATTTTGTTTAAATACTCGCAATCTTATAGGTATCTTTGCGGTTATCCGCATTTTTACCCTGCAAAGGTAATACTTTTATTTGAAATGAGCAAGAAAATAGTAAATAAAATTACTACTTTTGTAATAAAAATGATAAATACGATTATCTTACAAGGTGCTTATAGTATATGCAACACGCGGGAAGTGTAGTGTTTACTATGTTTCATAGCACCTACCGTTTGTATACCCTTAGTATACCTTTGGTATAGGAAAAGCGACTTGCTGATTTCATGACTACCACAGGATATCTGTAGTACTTCTATGGGCTTTCGGTGGCTTTTAGGTTACTCTCAAGTTGACTGCGGGCTAGGTGACCACTTCGCGACCACTGTAGCACATCTATCGCCTATTTGTGCCCTATCTGTGGCGATTGTGTTTTCACCCTTACCTTTCCCCACAGAGCATTTTCCGTTTGCAAATCGTGGTAGAGATGAATAAGTTCACACTTTGAGCAACTCTCACGGAGAGATGATTGCTCACACTCGGGATAACGATACACTCCTTGACCTTTATAATGCGAATTTCTGTTGCTCCCCATCGAGGAGAGCAACAGAAAACACAGTTGTATCACACCCGATTTTGTCGTAGCTTCGCGTCGAACAAAATCGGGATTTTTCAGGGCTCCCAAAAACCTCGTGGGTTTGTGGGAAGAGCGGAGGCACAAGTCGCCTAATACCGCTTACGGTATTCTTTGCGACCTTGTTGCCGAACGCGAGGGTAAAGGGTAAATTCTACTGGCATACCGGGCGAACGGACCGCCCATAGTAACGGCCGTCGAAGTCCCAATGCACGTAGCCTGAGCCGAAGTCCAAGTTGTACGCGTAGTCCGGGTAGTCCGTGCTGAGCGAACTCGACCAGTAGTAGCCGTAGCTGCCTACGCTGTAGAGCGAAATGTCGATGCGGTAGCCTGCTGCTGGAAGAAAAATAGACTTGCCATTAGGACCAGTTACCTGATAACCGTTCACACCACCTTTTGAAGTCCATGTCCAAGTACATTGTTGGCGCAATTCATTTTGCTCTGCTTTGGTTGGCATTCGCCACTTACCACCCCAGTTAACTGCTGCTGCATCATCCTCTTTATCCAAAACGGTCTTATTATCTACCGTACCATAACTACTATCGGTGCAGTACTTGGTGTGTGTGTCGTAACTACCATTGCACCATTTATAGGTACTCCAATCGTATGTAGTCTTTGGCTCTACCTCACCCCAAGCGAAATAGTCGCCATACTCTTCAGGAGCATTTGCACCCACATTGCAGGTCGCCCATTTCAGACCACTTGGCAAACCCAAATCTACCCAATCGTGACTATTTGGCTTCTCAACTGGAGCTACCATACTGATACTATCCACCCTGATGACATTACCATCACTACAATAAATATAAAACTGTGCAGAAGCACTCAATGTCATCATTAAGGCGATGACTGCCATAAAAAGCTTTTTCATATTCTTATTATTTATTAATTAGCCTATCCTAAATCCTTCCCTAAAAGGAAGGACTTTTTGCCTCGCCTTACTCCTCCCCTTTTAGGGGGAGGTCGGGAGGGGGCTTTTTTATAGTTTCATTCCCATCACATCGTACCAAACTTGTTTGCCATCGGGCATGGTGGTGCGGATAAATAATTTGCCATTGAGCAACACTTTGTCTGAAGTGGCTTGCTCAAGCGTTTGCACCTCTTCTAAAGCGGTCACATCGCTTGGCTTAACCATAGCGAAAGTGATACTTCGCACACCCGTCAAGTCTGCCTCGGGCACACTCACAGCAAGGGTCCCCTTGCTGACTAAAACACTAAAGTCCGTGACCGAAGTACAGTCCAGTTCTACCACTTGCTTGCTGCCATCTGCCATTTGCACCACCATAGCGGGTACAAACTCAGCCTCCTGAGCAAGAAGAGGAGCACTCATACTACATAAGAACAGACCTAAAAGAAATAAGAATAACTTTTTCATAGGCTATATAATTTAATTTGTTTCAAAGTTTAACGCTCAAATGGCTATTTCAAAGTTTCAATTCGTATAATATGCTTTCCATTTCTTGAGGTGGTCTTCTACTTCTACCATCTTTTCG
>JAFYSB010000070.1 GCA_017546705.1 Paludibacteraceae bacterium | reverse complement strand
ATCATCGTACATACTTTTGATATAACTTGCCCAGTTACGCAAATGATGTACCTCATCAAGGAATATATGTGTGCCACCATGCGTATAGTGGTACTCTACCAAATCCATAAGATTATGTGTCTTGAACCACATATTATCCAGCCGTACATAGAGTACCTTGCTCCTATCAGGAAAAGATTCACGGATATGTTGTAAAACTAAGGTAGTTTTACCAACACCGCCATTACCTTTGATGCCAATTATTCGGTTATCCCAATTGATTTTTGAATATAAATACCGATGAAATGAAGTGTCCACTTCATTAATCTTACGGTTACTAATCACATACAATTGCTCTAAATCTGAATATTCCATAATACATAGAGGATAAATGATTTTATTTAGTGGCGCAAAGGTACAAAAAAACTTTCAATAGTGCAAATATTTTATAGAAAAAGACTTTGAAAAGTCGTTTTTTTGCAAAAAAAGAACTTTATATGGTCAAAAAAATGGTTGGAATATATTCTTCGGCACAAAAGCACAATAATGCCGAAGCTTTTTGCAGCATTATTATAGATGCGCTTCCCAAAGCCACAGATAAGTTACTGCAGTGATATAGATAGGATACAGTGATCGCGAAGTGGTCGCCTAACAGACAGGACACTTAGCCTATTGATTATTAGAAAGTGATTTATCGGATATAAATATCTTCGGGATATTCTACATGCGTGAGGAACAATCCTTCTGCAGGGGCAGAGTCGCCAGCAGCGCAGCGGTTGTGTTGCGTAATGACCTCGGCAAACTGCTCCTTAGTCATCTTACCACGACCGACTTCAAACAATGTACCTACTACCGCACGCACCATGTTACGCAAAAAACGGTCGGCAGCGATGGTGAATACGGCGTGTCCGTTGCCCAATTCTTTCCACTCAGCATGCGTGAGGTCGCAGATAGTGGTCTTCACATCCGTATTCGTGCGGCAGAATGAAGCAAAATCCTGTTTGCCAATCAACAATTGCGCCGCATCGTTCATGGCCGCATAATCCAATCCTGGACGTATGCGTGTGGCTTGTGTGCAAAGGAACGGATCTTTGTGATCCACTACATGATATTCGTAAGTACGGCGTACTGCATCGAAACGAGCATGAGCGTCGTCTTTTACAGGATAGATATCAAAAATTGCGATGGAATCGGGCAAAATACCGTTGAGGCGGAAGATGAGAGAGCCTACCCCAACCCTCCCTGAAGGGAGGGAGTTATTATCCGCAGCAGTAAAGTCCTTCCCTTCAGGGGAGGATTTAGGAGAGGCTTCTATATCGAAATGCGCATACATCTCTCGGGCATGAACACCTGCGTCGGTGCGACCAGCGAATGTGAGAGGAACCTCCTCGCGGAAGATCATAGCCAATGCCTGCTCCATTGTTTCTTGAACAGTAATGCCATTGGGCTGGCGTTGTGAGCCGTGAAAGGCAGTACCATCATATGCAAAGCGGATGAAATAGCGCATGTTCTGTTTAGTGGACGCCCTAAAGGGCTACTGTTTAGTGATGAATGACTGGATTTGCTGGTTGATTTCGGGGGAGAGGTTCTTGTACCAAGCTACGGCGCAACCTCCACCGATAAGTACCAAGGAGCGAATAATACTACTGAGCCATATATTATGGATAGGCAAGTATGTTTGCCATAGGAAATTCAAATTGAGTATCACCACAATCAGCAGCAGAATCTTTGCGTGCTGGCGCGTGAACGTAGGCGCATGGAGCGTAAGACGTACTGTGAGTGTGATAAGTAGGAAGTAAAGGGCATAGGCAATCAAGTTGCTCACTGCCGCTCCATCCATACCAAAATGTGGGATTAGTAAATTGTTGAGTCCAATAGATGAGGCGGTTAGGATGAATGAAAACAATAGTGAGAATGCGTAAAAACGCGAGTAGTTGAGTGCGGAAGATGTGAAGGTACATACCGCAATAAACAATTGGCTTGTTGCTAATATCAATACCACTTGACGTGCAGAGGCATATGTCTCGCCGTTAGGGAGGACATGGAAAATAAGGTCAATATTGAGCCAAATCACACAAAGGATGATTCCGCCTACAAGTAGCAATGTACTACTGACTTGCTGCATAAGGTGAGCTGTTTCGTGTTGGTTATTCTCTTTGATAGCCGTCGCCAGTTGTGGTGCCGCAATAGCAGCCATCGAACGATAAGGGATGCTAACCATCACTGCAATATAGGTAGCAATAGCGAAGATGCCCGTATAGCTGAGTCCCATCTCTGCGGTGATGAAGAATGATGAAAGGGTAGGGGCAAGTACGCTGGCTACAGCGGAAACGAGCAGAAAGCCGGTGTAGAGGATATATTGACGGACCAATGAACGATTCTCACGCAGGAATGCCCAATCTGGGCGCAACGATACTTCTCCCAATGAGAACAAGTAGCCCATGTTGCAGAGCATTGCCACGGCATACACGCTGCACAGTGCCACAACAAAACCATCTATATCCACTACGCGAAAGGCGTAGAGTAGATATACCACCAACAAACCGATGCGCGTGATAAGTTCGCGTACTGCACGAGGCACTACGATATGCATGCGTACGTTGGCATTGGTTTCGAATACGGTTTGGTAGAGCATGAAGAACGCCATCGGAAGCACCATATAGTAGTACTCTACAAATAATGGTGACTTCTCGCCAAACCATTGACTAAGAGGTGTATAGCATGCGCAGTAAATGGCTGTAAAGAGTGCAAAGCCTATCAAAGGTACAATCAGCGTCCAGAAGAAAAATCCATGCTCATCTTGGCTCTTGGTTCCTTGTTCTTGACTCCTGAAATGCGGATAAAACCGAATAATAGAGGAGGAAGTGCCCAATTGGGCAAGTCCGATAAATAGTGTGGCAGCATCTACCAATACACGAGCCAAACCAATCTCTTCTGCTGAGAGGAAGCGCGTAAGTACGAAGAACGTAGTAACAAAGCCCACCGCCACCCCAAGATAGGTGACGATGGTGCCTTGAATACTCTGTTTGGCGATGATGCCCATGTTAACAGTTGATAGTTAACAGTTGATAGTTGATATTACTTCTCGATGCCGAGTAATTCTACCTCGAAGATGAGGGTAGAATATGGAGGGATAGAGCCTGCTTGTTGCGCGCCATAACCCAACTCTTGTGGGATATAGAAGCGGAACTTACTGCCGACAGGCATGAGTTGCAAACCTTCGGTCCAACCCTTGATCACTTGGTTCAAACCAAATGATGTAGGCTCGCCACGCTCAACGCTGCTATCAAATACGGTGCCATCAATCAATGTACCATGATAATGAACTTTCACACGGTCGGTAGCAGCAGGTTTTTTGCCACGAGCCATCTTCAATACCTCATATTGCAAACCGCTCTCGGTTACTTTCACACCCTCTTTAAGTGCATTCTCAGCCAAGAACTTCTCGCCGTCCTCTTTCACTGAACCATACTTGATATTGTTCATGGTGTTTTGGATGTACTCGCCTGCTTGTGTACCGTCCATTTGTTCGGTGAAGCCGAGCAAACCATTGATGAAACCTTGCTTGATAAGCACGAAGTCGGTAGCCAAACTTGGCTCGCCAATCAAACCTTGTGCTTCTTGATCTTTGATGTTTTTACCGATTTGTTCACCCATGTTCACGATTTGTGGGTTCTTTACGTTGCTCTTCAAACCTTTGTTGATGTTGGTGATAAAATCTTTAGTCATTTGACCTGTAGAATCCATGAGCAATACGTAACGAGCAATCTCGTCGCCATTGAGGTAACCAAATGCGTAGTTGATACTATCGTTTTGGGTGTTGAGGGCGATGGTTTTTACCTTGTAGATGCACTTGCCTTTCACTACTTTGCCTGGCTCAATACTATCGTTGAGCGCAGAAGCCGCTTGATATTGTGCTTGGAAGTAGTTGCGTGCATCTTCTGCCTTCATCACGGTGGTGTCATGACGCAAACCGTTTACCAATCCTTGGAAGAAGATCTTCTGGTTGATAGCCCATGCTGGATTGTCTGCCAAACCATTTTTCTCTGCATTCTTGATAGCATGACCGATGTTGCGACCGATGTTACCTGCCTCGCTGAGTTCTTCGATAGCTCCGTCGTAACCACGTTGGAGTGCATCAATAAACTCAGTAACGGTCTCCATCGAAGAATCGTTGCGGAGTTGATACATCTTCATTTGTGCACCGTTCACCAAGCCCAATGCATAGTTCATACTGTCGTTTTGGTTAGTGAGAGCAACGGTCTTGCCTGTGTAAGTGTTGCCACACGAAATCATTGCCATTGCAGCAATGAGGATAATTGCTAATTTTTTCATTGTTAATTGTTTATTTTGTAGTTGATTATTCAATTCCGAGCAACTCTACGGTGAAGATCAATGCTGCGTATGGAGGGATGTTTGCACCTGCACCACGCTCGCCGTAAGCCAATTGGTATGGCAAGTAGAGTTTGTATTTGCTGCCGATAGACATGAGTTGAAGACCCTCTGTCCAACCTTTAATCACTTGGTTCAAACCAAAAGTGATGCTCTCACCACGCTTGTAGCTGCTATCGAATACTGTGCCGTCGATTAATGTACCCTCATAGTGTACGCGCACTTTGTCGGTTGCTTTTGGCTTTTGACCGATAGTTGCCTCCAATACTTCGTATTGCAAACCGCTCTCAGTTACTTTCACGCCTTCGCGCTTAGCGTTCTCTGCGAGGAATGCCTCGCCTGCTGCTTTTGCTTCGCCAACAATCTTTTGCTCTAATTCGCTGAAGAACTTACCCAACACTTGTTGCGCCTCTTGGTAAGAGATTTGTGGTTGGTTTTTCTCCAATACATCTTTGATACCTGCTGCCAAATCAGCATATTCCAGGGAAGTAACGCCACTTCCCATCAAGTTTTGACCCATGCTAAGGCCAATTGCATAACTAATTTTGTCCATTTCTTTATTCTTTAATCTTTAAACTTTAATCTCTAAACTCTAAACAGTAGCGCAGCGTTCACTAAACACTAAACCAACTGATTCATTCTTGTGATATATTTCCCGATAATATCGAACTCTAAGTTCACTTGCGTGCCCACTTCGATATGCTTGAAGTTGGTATTATCATGGGTGTATGGGATGATGCATACGCTCACATACCCCTTGCCGTCCACCACATCGGGTTCGCATACGGTCAGACTCACGCCATTGATGCTCACTGATCCCTTATCCACGCAGAAATACCCACGCATAGCCATCTCTTTGGTGCTCTCATACTCAAATCGGTAGTACCAGCTGCCCTCTGTCTCTTTCACTTCCACGCAACGCGCCGTCTGATCCACATGCCCTTGCACGATATGTCCGTCCAAACGCTCGCCCAGCAGCATACTGCGCTCCAAGTTTACCCAATCGCCCTCTTTCGCTTCGCCGAGGTTGGTGCGGTTGAGTGTCTCTTGCATCGCCGTCACGGTATAGAGATCGCCCTCCATCTTTACCACCGTCAAGCACACGCCATTGTGTGCGATGGATTGGTCAATCTTCAGCGGCTCGCCGTAAGGGTTGCGCAAGGTGAAGTGTTTGTTGGTTTGTTCTTGCTCAATCTTCACGATTTGAGCCATCGTTTCTACTATTCCTGAAAACATATATTATTTTTTCTTAATCAATGTCCGTCCATCCAAACGATAGAAGAGCACACAGTATATAACAAAGAGTACACTTCCTATACCCATTTGTGCCCATTCGTTCATTGGCAACAACTGTGCCAAACCGTAATATACTGCCAAAAGTGTCACTGTGAGTAGGGTATATATGCCAATTCGGCGCAAATCGTATGGTATCTCCAGATGTTTGCGTCCAATAAAATACGACAGCAGCATGATCACCAAATAGCATACCGTACTGCTCGCTGCCGAAGCCACATAGCCAATGCGTGGCACAAATATTGCCTGCAAGCCAAAGGTAATCACTACTCCTATCAACGAGAAATACGCGCCCCATTGCGTTTTATCGGTCAATTTATACCAAAAACTGAGATTGAAATACACACCTTGGAAGATATACGTCCAAAGTACAATAGGCACAATCTTCAATCCTTCCCAATACGAGGGGGCAATGATAAACTTCAGCAAATCCAAGTAGAAGATCATGCCCAGCAGGATCATATACGAGAAGATGATATAATATTTCATCGCATCGGCGTATGCCTCCACCGACTCTCTGTCTTTGTGTTTCGCAAATACAAACGGCTCATACGCGTAGCGGAACGCCTGCGTGAACATCATCATCACCATCGCCACCTTGAAGCAAGCACCGTAGATGCCCAACTGCGCTTGCGCATCCGCTCCGTCGTAGAAGAATGGAAACAATATTCTGTCTAGCGTCTGGTTCATGATGCCGCACACACCCAACACCAACAATGGCAATGAATAGCGTAGCATCTGCTTGAGTAATCCCCAAGAAAATACCCCTGAACTCCTGAACTCCTGAACTCCTAAACTCCTAAACCCTTCTCCAACCGCAGGCAAAAGACAGAGCGTTTGTATTCCCGTTGCCAAGATATTCGCCACAAACACATATCCCACGCCGTAGTCAGCATTGTACCACGCCGAGATAATCCCCCAGTCTTGTATCTTCGGACAAAGCACGAGGAAGAATAGGTTGAGGACGATATTCAGGAATACGAATAGCAGTTTCAATGCAGCAAACTGCAATGGGCGTTTCTTGTAGCGCAAGTATGCAAACGGAATACTGGCAAACGCATCCATGGCCACGACTATGCCCAGCAATGCAATAAACTCGCTATGAGCAGGATATCCCAACGCGTTGGCGATGGGTACTTGGCATACCACACACGCTACAGCAAACAATAGCGATGTCGTGAACAATGCTATCAGCGAGGTGCTATATACCGTCTGTGCATTCTCGCCCTCTTTGTTGGCAAAGCGGAAGAAGCCCGTCTCCATGCCGTAGGTAAGGATCACCAAGAGTAGTGCCGTCCATGCATAGAGGTTGGTGACGATACCATAATCCGACTGCTGTTGCAGCACATAGGTGTATAGCGGCACCAGCATCCAATTGAGGAACTTGCCAACAATCGAAGAAACGCCATAGATAGCAGTCTCTTTCGCCAATATTTTCATTTGTAGGTTACTACTCATTCGAACAATCTTTTTTCTCGCTTTTTGGGCAACATTACCATATGCACATAAAACGCTGCAAAGATACTACTTTTTTCTCATTCTACCAAATTTTCATTCAAAATTCCATTGGGTATTTCAAAGCATTTTTCCCGAAGATACCCCGAAGATACCCTGAAGATAGACTATCATTGTGGCACTAATTTTGCTGATATGCAATATTGTACTCCGTAAATTTTGTAAATCGTAAATATTTTTGTACCTTTGCAGCAGTTTTATACTTTCATATTAACTTATAAGCATGAATATCCGTTCGTATATCGCAGAAAATCGTGCCCGCTTCATGGAAGAGTGGGCGAGTTTGATTCGTATCCCTAGTATCAGTTGCCAACCTGCGCACAAAGACGATATGCTCCGTTGTGCCGAACGTTGGCGCGAATTATTGCTTGAAGCAGGTGCACAACATGCTGAGGTAATGCCTTCACAAGGTAATCCCTTCGTTTATGCGGAATACATTCCGGAACTCCAGAAACCGGATAATATACCCACCGTCCTCGTCTATTCTCATTACGACGTGATGCCAGTCGAGCCCCTCGAACTGTGGCATTCCGATCCTTGGGAACCTTCTATTCGTGATGGCCGCCTCTATGCTCGTGGTGCTGACGATGATAAAGGGCAAGCCATGATCCAAGTGAAGGCATTTGAGTACCTCGTGCGCGAGGGACTGATGAACTGCCGCGTGAAGTTCATCTTTGAGGGCGAAGAGGAGATTGGTAGTCCAAGCCTTGAGGCATTCTTGGAGGAACACCGCGAATTGCTTGCATGCGACATCATCCTTGTGAGCGATACCTCTATGATTGGTAAGGACACCCCATCCATCACTACGGGGCTGCGCGGATTGGCATACTGGCAGATGGAGGTTACGGGTCCTAATCGCGATTTGCATAGCGGACACTTTGGTGGCGCCGTGAAGAATCCAATCAATGCGATCACCGAGATGCTGGCAAAGGTGGTGGATGAGCAAGGCCGTATCACCATCCCGCATTTCTACGACGATGTGTTGCCTATCCCTGAGGCAGAACGCGAGATGATTGCACAGATTCCATTCTCCGAGGAGGCTTATTGCCAAGCGATTGATGTGGATGCCACCTTCGGTGAAGAGGGCTATTCCACCTTGGAGCGTAACTCATGTCGTCCGTCGTTTGATATCTGTGGTATATGGGGTGGCTATACGGGCGAAGGTAGTAAGACGGTGTTGCCAAGCAAAGCATATGCCAAGGTGAGTTGCCGTTTGGTGGCTAATCAAGACCACGAGAAAGTGAGCCAAGCTTTTGTTGACTATATGAAGAGTATCGCGCCTGCGGGTGTGCGTGTGGACATCACACCTATGCATGGCGGTCAAGGATATGTTTGCCCAATTGATATTCCAGCCTACAAGGCAGCGGAACACGGCTTTGAGGTGGCATTTGGCAAGAAACCATTGGCGGCACGTCGCGGAGGTAGTATTCCAATCATCAGTAGCTTTGAGCAAATTCTTGGCGTGAAGACCATACTCATGGGATTTGGCTTGGAGAAGAATGCCATTCACTCGCCTAATGAGTCAATGGATCTGGAAGTATGGGAGAATGGTATTGTAGCTGTCACCGAGTTTTACCGTGCCTTTAACCTTTAATCTTTAACCCTTTAACCCATACACCAACCATGAATATCGTTATCATAGGCAAGGGCAATGTTGCCACCAATCTGGACTATGCTTTTCGCAAGAAAGGTATCGCTTGTGAGATGGTTAGTAGCCGTGAGGGATTAGACCAATTACCTCCAGCAAATGTGTATATCTACGCTATCAAGGACGAAGCTTTGGCTGAAGTGGTAGCGCAAGTCAAAGGTAAAGAGCGTGCTATGCACCTGCACACTTCGGGTAGTATGCCTATCACCGTGTTTGGCGAGGACAAACCCCATGCGGGTATTTTTTATCCCTTCCAAACCTTCAGCAAGGTGCGCGTGATAGAGGATTTTTCTACGGTGCCTCTTTTCTTCGAAGCACGTGGTATAGACGATATTAGTGCAGTTTATTCCTTGGCACTGACTATCACCAGTCATGTGTATGAAACTACGCAGCACGATCGTGAGCGACTACATGTAGCCGGGGTGTTTACCAATAATTTTACCAACCTGATGTACACCATGGCTGCCGAACTGCTCAAGAATACCCATATACCTTTCTCCGCGCTCTTGCCATTGATAGATGAGACGTCTGCCAAGATTCATTCCCTTGCTCCGCGCGATGCACAAACGGGACCTGCTCGCCGTGGCGACGAGAATGTGATGAACCATCATATGGATTTGCTCAACGATGAGCAGAAAGCAGTCTATCGCCTTCTCTCTGAGGAAATAAAAAAGAGGAGATAATCCCTATCGCTCCGTAATACCATATAAAGAAAAAAGCCGTCATTTTGACGCCTCTCATATGGTATTGCTTCGCTACGCTCCGTAATACCATATAAAGAAAAAAGCCGTCATTTTGACGCCTCTCATATGGTATTGCTTCACTTCGTTACGTAATACCATATAAAGAAAAAAGCCGTCTCACGACGGCTATTTTTCCACGGTATTAGTCTGTTTGATTTTTTAAGGTACAAAAAAGATTGTGTCGATTTTTAAATCCGCTGCAAAGGTACTGCTTTTTTACCATTCCCGCAAGACTTCTTTATATGTTGTGCAACACGTTTTTGGCTAAAATGGCTCAAACATGTTGTAGAACATACGTTTTCGGAGCGTTTGGCTAGTGTCTTTCTAACTCAATGACCTCTAAATCACGAATTTCTTTACCGTCAATCACAAATCTCAATAGTGTCTGTACCGTCTGCCAACCTTGTTTGCCTGCCGCTCCAGGATTCATGGTCAGCATCTGCCAAGTGGGGTCGTATTGTACCTTCAAAATATGGCTATGTCCGCAGACGAATAACTGTGGTGTCTCTTTCTTAAACATGGGTAACAACCATGGATTATACTTCCCAGGATAACCTCCAATATGCGTCATCAGCACATTTACGTCCTCCACGCGGAAACGATAGAACTCACTTAGCGAATACCGTACATCGCCGCTGTCCATATTGCCGTACACCGCTCTTGTAGGCTTAAACTCTCGTAAGTGTTGCAGTACCATAGCGCTACCAATATCCCCTGCATGCCATATCTCGTCCACATCTGCGAAGTGCTCCAAAACGCGTGGATCCAGATAACTATGTGTATCGCTCAATAAACCGATGCGTGTCATGGGTGGTCTTGTTTATCCGTGGCGCGCAATGTGTTGTTTTGCGCGCAATTGTTGTTGAAACAAGTTGTTTATGTTGTTGTTAATAAATTCCCGTTATTCGTTGTTTTTATTTCTTCTCAGCTTTTTCCAGCACCAAGATGCTCACTATCATCGCAGCTATAGCTATGCTCAGGAAGAATACCACATCTCGCAAATCTACCACACCGCGTGAGATACTGCTATAGTGGTCTTGTAGTGTCACCCAGTACAATACAAAGCAACTTACTCCGCCCAAGATAAATGATACTAACTGGCTCTTTGTCAATGTGCTACATAGTAGTCCAACACCTGTAAACGAAGCACTCAGGAATACCAATCCCATCATCGATCCGATGAATTGTCCACCATCAATATTGCCTATTGGTTCTGCCATATAGAAGACAATGAAGTAGTGCACAATGCAAGGCAATAGTGCCATCACGGTCAGCAAAAATGCCGCCAAGTATTTGCCAAGGACTATTTTCCATAGTGCTATGGGCTGCGCGCGCAATAGGAGCCATGTGCCGCTTTGTCGCTCTTCGGCAAACAACCGCATGGTCAGCGCAGGGCATACGAGCATGAGCAACCATGGACTGATTTGAAACAACCCATCCACTTGTGCGTAGCCCGACTCGATGACATTCCATTGCCCTGGTATCACCCAAAGAAAGAGACTAATAGCCAACAGAAACAACCCAATCACGATATACGCAATCGGCGTGGAGAAATAATATGATAGTTCTTTTCTGAACATGTATTCTTAATTTTTATTGATTCTGCCTGCAAAAGTACTACTTTTTTTTGAAATATGCAAATTAAATATCTATATAACGCGCTGGATTGAATCCATTTCTTGCTTGCTCGTTGTGGGAAATATAGCCCAATTGGTTACTCATCAAGCGCGTAGAGCCAATCTGTGCATCTATATTGCGGTGTGAGTGTCCGTATATCCAATAGTCAATACCAGAATCCGCTATATAGTCACCCAATTCTACCGTGAACGCTCCGCTAATGGTACTTCCCCGAAACTCCTCTGCTGTACATAAATGAGTGGGAACATGGTGTGTAAGCACAATTTTTGTTTTGGCTAGACTCTCTGCCACTGCTTTTTTGATAAACTGCAGGCAGCGTTCGTGCTCGTGATTGAAATCCTCAGCAGTTAAGCGATGCCCATCGTACATGATTCGGTAGAAGTCGCTTACATTGCGCTCGGTAAGGAATGCATCGTATGGTTCAATCTTCGCCCACAATGTGGAAACGATGATATCTATATCCTGCAAGTGCACTACGCTATTGTAGTAGGCGTGCACATTGTGGCGAATCTGTTTGCAATAGCCATCGGGCATGGTCGCCAAGTCATAATGCCCATAGAAATCATGATTGCCGAGGCAAACAATCACGTGGTTGTAATTAGCAGAAGCCCAGTCCCAGAAAGCATAATCGCTATAGGTATTTTGTTTTGATTCTGGCAAATCAAGATACGCGCTATCACCTGCAATAAGAAGGACATCGCCTGTTACCTGTAGCGGGTGTTCTTGCAGATATTGTCTATTCTGCGCAAATTCTAAATGCAAATCGCTAACAAACTGGAGTTTGAGTTCCTGTGGACGATATGATGCGGCGGCATGAAGTATCTCAAGGATCATGTCTGTTCGCTCTATTTCATCGGGATTGATGGCGCACTCTATTTCTTCGGACAGGTTAGGTCTCCTTAACATGGCAGCAAACTGCTCGGCAAGATAATTCTTAACCAATCCTTCTTCTGCGTGAAACTTGTCTAGAAAGTCTGTACAATAGTTAAGCACATAGATAATATCCTCAAAATCTTTCGCTCCGCGCCAATCTGTTCCACCTCGCGAATATAGCGCATCTATTTTCGTTGCGATATAATAGGCTACAGGCAATCGGTAAATCAGTTGTCCTGAAGGCAATGTATATAGCTCGCGATGCTCAAAGCCAATGCTATACCATCTATTGCCAAAGGATAGACTTTGCTCATTCATTGACATGACATCCACTAACTCACCATTATATACCCAGCGGCATATTACAGGTGGCTCGGAGTCGTGGTCGTTGTGAAAATGTTTCTCGCGGAGTAGTTCTTCAAAAGCAGCATATTCGGCATACGAGTTAGAATCGACTACGCAATCCACATCCAAGGTTGTTCGAGGCTCCGTGGCTGTTGGGTCGTTAGCATACGCACCCGCCATAGCCCCACCTACATACACAAGGCGTGCATTGAGTTCTTGCATAGCTGATGCAATAGTCTGCAACCGCTCGTTATTAGTTTTCTGCATAACTATTGATATATTTGGTTAATTCCGCAATAGCAATCTCTCTTTCGCGCACGCGCCCCATACGAAGCGTATCCACTATTACTAATAGTTGATATAATTCGTTGTCCTCCTTGACTGCTTGAGGGATAGTATTGTATAATGGCTGTATTTGTTGCCCACGCGCAGAACCTTTGACATCATGCCACACATAACTCTCAGCACTATTGGAAATTTGCTCTTTGATGGGCGAAGCGCTGATATATGTTGGTATTCCTCTCCCTACGCGTCCTGCCTCAGCTGGGAATATGTACTGTATTCCGTGTATGAGAAACTCTTGTAATGCCAAGGTGTTGACACGCTTTTTATTGCGATCAACAAGTTGAGCTTTCTTGCAACGCTCCAAGCACTCGCTCACTGTTGAGGCACTCATACCTAATGAGACTGCCAATCCGTTGGCAGAAAGAACCTTTCCTTGAGGGGTTAATTTCTTCAACAAAACAACAATATCTTGTGGTTTCATATCTTTGTATATTAGTTAATTATCTAATATTTTACGCAATTCGCGAATAGCGAATACTTATTCGACTGCAAAGGTAGTGATTTATTTTGAGTTATGCAAATATTTTTGTATTTTTTCAATATATACTTGCCTTTTGTATACCAGGAAATTTATTCACCCCATTGGATGCGCTGTGCCAATTGTAAGAAATATTCATTTGACCAGATATCCAAATCGCGAGGATTTTTGACAAAAGGCAAAACGTCCGCTTTTACTTGTTGAATATCTGTTGTTTCTAAGCGATGATGAAGCAGATCAATAAACTCTGCCTGCGAACATTCTTTTCTAGAAAATTCCACAATACGCTCGTGTAAATGTGCCCAACTCAATGGATGATTCCAACGCACATACCACTCAAAATCATACCAGTCGCGTCCCTTTACGCGATTTTTCCATTGGCGATACACCAACGCGTGCATTTTGCCTGCGAACAGACAAGGCAATGTCATGCTGCGCACCATGAAAGAATATGGCTGTACCAATAATTTCTGCTCCGTCTGAAATTGCAGCGGTGGTTGGGTATCTACCTCTATCTTTATCTTCAAAGATCGTTCGGTTTGAAAATTGAGGTTAAAGACATCTGTTGTATCTTTTAAAAAGGCAGATTCCACACGTCCAAAAGTTCGCTTATCTTTTTTGGTGATAGTAACCTCACGTCCTAATAGTCGTGCCTCTTCGATGATAGCAGGAAAATAATTTTCAAAGCAGAAGTTAGGGCTTGGGCTCAGCAAAGTAAAGTCCATATCTTCGGAATAGCGTTGCAGTCCATATAGCAATCTGAGGCATGTGCCTCCATAGAAAGCTGCCTCTTGGAAAAAACTGCCACGTGCCAATCCTGCTAATGTGACTTGCTGCATTACTTCGTATAGTGCGTTGCGCTTACCTTCCTCTCCTTGCATAGTATGCGCAGCTAACATTTGGTCAAATAGACTGTTCATTTTCAATAAATTTGATGATTGTTTCCAATGTGGTATGCTTATGTGATATAGCTGCCAACTGCTTCAACAGATCGATGTTGAGTGTGGGAATGGCCTCCATATCAAAACGCAAATCATTTTCCAACCACTCTGCTACTTCGCATTGATAGCGCATAGAGATGCCCGATGTGAATTGCGCCAAATCAAATAAAGCTTTCTCTGGAGTGGCAATCAAATAAGATACGTCTTCTTCGCTTTGAATCTGCACGCCCAACGATAGCCACTCCGCAGAACAATGTGTATAGTAGAATTGTCCGATTGGTGTGTCAAAACTGCGCGAAACCTTACTTGTAACAGATTGTACTGCATATACTTGCTCTGGAATCAGTCCGTAATAGCGCAATGCTGTTTGCATAGACACATAGCTGGGACCATACAAGTGATTAGCAATCAAAAAGCGATTGTATTTCTTGTCGGAATAATCCTCGCTGAGGATGTATAGCCCTTTTTTTAGGCGAATAATCTGCCCATCACTTACTAATAGACGTGCTTTGTCTGTGATGTGTTGATGGTCTATAAAAAAGGACTTTAACACACCTAAATCAAAAGGGACACGACCGATGGTTCTTAATGAGTGTTGCATGCAAAAACAGTTGTATTTTTAATAGAAAAACGACAATTAATCGTTTATCTATCTGAATTTTCGCTGCAAAGGTAGTGATTTATTTTGAGTTGTGCAAATATTTTATGTGCTTTTTCAATATATACTTGCCTTTTGTTACCCTTAGTATACCTTTGGTATAGGAAAAGCGACTTGCAAATTAGGCGACCACCATAGGAGATCTGTGGGACTTCTATGGGCTTTCGGTGGCTTTTAGGTCACTTTCAAGTTTCCCGCAGGCTACGCGACCACTTCGCGACCACCGTATCATATCTATGGGCTAGTTGTGCCTTATCTGTAGCGATTGTGTGTCAAATGTTTATGCCTCTATATATTATAGTAATGCCGTATCTTCGGCATTTTGGTAGTTTTGTGCCGAAGGTTTGAGAATTTAGAGAATAAAATGGTATATACAACACGCGGGAAGTGTTGTAAATCAATCGCTTCCCGCTTGTGGTGTTTTAAGAAAAAAGTTTATTGAGAGTGAAAGTTGCTTTTAACTAAACTGAGAAGCCGTTATTTCACCCTCTGTCCAGTTATTGTATATGTAGTATCGCCACGGATGATGAATACTTTATCTTCTCGTATAACCTTTTTTGCTTGAGGCTCAACCTGAATGTAAGGAATATTAGTGCCAATTATTGGCTCTGCAGTGAAAGTGGCGGTATAAGTTGCGTCACAGGTTGCTGGCACAATATCTGGAGTCCAACCAGCAAATGTGTATGTGTATTCTTCTGTTGCAGGTTTGAATGGGTCAGCATGTGTTGGCATTTCTCCTTCTGCCACTATTGTTTGTTCAATAAGTGAATCATCATCGTTCAGCCAAGAAATCGTGTATTTATATGGCATACGGAACATTGCGGTAACAGTCATATCCGCCATTGTAGCGTCAAACTCACGATCCCAACCCTCGAAGAAATATCCCATGCGTGTAGGCTCTGATGGAGCAACAGCAGGCATACCATAAGCTACTTGTTGTTCAGATAGCAAAGTGTGATCCCAATTTTGGAACTGAACT
>JAFYSB010000014.1 GCA_017546705.1 Paludibacteraceae bacterium | reverse complement strand
TCGTTGTTTCGCTATTGATGACTTCGCATGTGAATAGTTGTACATTGTAGCCAATGTGTTGTTTCTCTTGCAACAGATGAAGAATGTTGGATGCCTTCTCCGCATGGATTGAAGGGACATAGATAAGTATGGATTGTTGAGTTTGGCTCAAATCATGGAAGAATTGCGATGAGAAATTAGTTCCATTAAAGATAGTGTTTGGTGTTTGCGAATTTGTTTCTACTAAATCAAACGAAGTCGGTGTTTGAAGTTGATATGCATTGTTAGCATATCCTTTGAATCGTTTGCGATACATCTTTTCGCACAACGGCACATGTATGTCAATATAATCATATACAATCACATTCTCTTTGCCTTCGTAATCACGATGAAGCCGTCCTGTATATTGTGCCACTAATCCTCTCCATGCTATCGGCAGAGCAAGGAACAAAGTATCTAAACGTGGGAAATCAAATCCTTCGCCAATGTACTTTCCAGTAGCAATAATCACTAAACTTTGTTCCGAGGGGATAGACTGCAATTGATCCATCGTTAAGCGTTTTTGTTTGGTCGAATCGGATCCCGTAAGGCAAATCACATTCGAACAAAGAGGAACTAATAGTTTTGCCAACTCATGGACATGTGCTGTTAGTTGCGTTAAAATGATAGGAGTACGGCCAAGCTCAAGTGCCTCGCAAACATCTGATACTATCAAACGGTTTCGCAAGTCGTTTTTAGCAATCTCCTGGATTTGCTGATTATAGTCGCGTGGCTCATTGGATATATTTTTGAATGTAGTGAAACGAGGACGTAGTTCTCGATTTTGGCAAGATGGATTTTTTGTTGTATGGCGGATAGGACCACATTGCATAAAGATAATAGGTTGGTGTCCGTCCTTCCGAATAGGAGTAGCAGTAAGACCATATACATATTTAGCGTTGACAAATCTGAGTACTCGCTCAAACTGAAATGCTGATACATGGTGACATTCGTCTACAATCACCATACCATAATTGCGTACGAAATCTTTGATGTCGTCATTACTAATACATGATTGTAGGATAACAATATCAACAATATTACTAAGATGGTTGCCTGTTGAGTCAAGAGTTCCAATGGGCGAAAATATTTTCTTTCTGCCGCGCTTAATAGGTACATTAGGTACTTCGTGTTGAATAGATAGAAAACGAGATAAGGTGTTTTTCCACTGCTCCAAGAGAGCTTTTGTGTGAACAAGTATAAGGGTGTTAACTTTTCGCTCTGCAATTAGTGCCGCTGCAGCGACCGTCTTTCCGAAAGCGGTATGAGCAGATAATATTCCATTAGTATGTTGTGTGAGTTTGGCAAGTGCTAGATGTTGTTCTTCTCGCAATTCTCCATTGAATGTCACTTCTATGTCCCGTCCTTGATAGGTCTGATCTTCGATGCTATAATTAATGAAGTTTTCGTTCAATAGTTCCACGACTGCACTTTCGCAACCACGTGGAAGAACTAAAAACTGCTCGTTCAACTCTGCACAGCAAATAATTCTCGGAGTGGAGTAGGTGGAAAAACGCATGGCTTGTTTTGCATAAAACTCAGGATTCTTAAAAGAAGCTATGCGTTTGAGGTGGTTGATAACTTTGGCGGATAATCCAGCTATAGGCACATATAAACCATTTGCCCTAACAATCGAGAGTTGAGCAGGAAAATTATTTCTAGTAAGGGGCTGAGATTTAGGTAGCAGCCATGGTTGTTCTTCTGTAGAGGTTGCAAGTTCACCTAAATCCTTTGTTACATGCGTTTCAAGAATGGTGTTTATTTGTCTGATTGAAATCCTCGAAATATTTTGCAAGTAATCCCATTGATTAGGATAAGGTGTAAAATCGTCATCAACAAACAGACTATTTCCTTGTTTTCGGGCTTGACCTTGCAGAGGTAGAGCAACAAGATTACCCAAGCCGCCTTCTGGAAGCATATCTTGGTTTGGGAAGAAACGATCATATGATTTAAAAGAGATATGCCCATTTCTATTCGTTGCTTCCGTGAGAATAGAAAAGCCTAATTTGCGGGCTATGCTACAAGGGGTAGCTTCTTCAAAAAACAACCAAACATGCGCGCCATTGCCAGAACGAGAACGCTCAACGGATGGTGTTAGTCCCCAATCTCTACAAACAGAAACAAATGTTTGTACATCGGATTGGTAACCATGTTCTGAATTTTTGTCATCAAAATCGGCACATAAGAAATAACAAGTGTTATCTTCCAAAATGGGATAAATCCCTATGACATCTCTTGCTTTTTCGTCTTTGCCCTCAAGATGCTTAAAGATTGCATCGTGATCTAATTGGGCAAACTGTCGATTAGGACATTCTGTACATTTGGTTTTCTTTTTGTCGCAGAGAGTTGGATTCCATTCGTTTAGACAGACTGGTTGATACCCACTTTTGTTGGTGCTATTGCTATACCATCTGCGAGCAAAGACATCTGTGCGCCCTCGAAATATGGATTGAAAGAGTAGAATTTTCTGCTCTAATGAGAGCGTTGAAGTGTTACAAAATGAAGTTTCTTTGTTAGAATGAATCCTCGGAATGTATTTAGCCAATTGTAGGCGCAATTGATGATTCTCTTCCAATAATTGTTCTACTCGCTTTAGTAGGGAATCTCGTTCGAATAAGAGGTCATCGTAGGATTGCATAGTTGCAGAATTATGATGAATATTTTTCAAAATAATAGTATAGTCCGTACGAAAATCCCCAACCACATTTTTCAGATGCTTCTAACATTTTCTTTATTCTTGGGAGATAATCTGTCAAAAGTCCATTTTTATAAAGAAATTCTAATGCTTTGCCAAAGTTGTTTTCTATGGTGATATAGTAGTCCTCCCACATATCTCCATATTCTGCAGAAAAATTCACGCCCAATTCTACATAAAACACCATCAGCTCTGCAATGCAAGAAGGATGTGGCTTGAGCTTCTTAAAATCGGAAATAGCTTTTCTGCATATAGAAAAACGGAATTTTGGTTCGCCACGTTTTGGAAAAAATTCGTTATAGATAATTTGTTTATACTCTTCTATTTTTACATCATCATTAGGATTCACAAAGAAATCTAAATACTCTTTTGCCTCTTTGCGTGCATCGTATAGTTCTATAACTACATCAATAATTTCTTCTTTTGTGAAACTTTTAAGCAGTTTCTTTAGTTGTGCTTTTGACATAGTAGTATTTGTTGTTAGGTGTTGTCTATATTCTTTAGTTTTACACAAGAATAGAATTAAACGCATTGTAGTTCTCCAAATCGTTTGGGCGACAATATATTGCAAACTCAATGGTTTGAAAATAATCAACGAATAATGGGAGTACATTCTCGTATGCTTGGGCAACAATACGAGGATTATTTTTGAAAGCTCCGCAACCAAATGCCCCCAAGATCAAAGCATCGACATCATTAGCAACGGCGGCAGCAAATATCTTTTTTGCTCGCTTCTCATGCAGAGCAAGTAATTCGTCATCGGATATTTGTACCCTGATTCTATCGCCTGTATTATATTGATTGGAAGGTCGTTCGCGCAAGTTAGGTGCAGCGCAGGAGATTATGTCTACCGAAAATGGTTCAGATAGCAGATTATGATCGTCGTCCTTGATAACATGCACCTTGGGTGTGTAGATGATGTCGTCATTGTGTAGAGTGTTACCATTCTTACGATGAGGAGTGTAGAAAGAAGCTCTCATCTTTTGGTCGGCGAGGCAAGGGTATAATGTAGATACACGGCATAGACATTCTTCTTGAGCAGAGGCTCCTTTCTCTACTCCTCCACCCGGATTGGTTGCGGAAGCAAAGTTGAGCACAGCCGTTCGTTTGCCGATATACTGTGCTGCTGCTTCAAACGAGCGCAGTCGTGATACGATGATGTTGGCAGGTTTGTCCGCCTTTGGCACATTCGAAATAGATATTATAGCAGGTTCGGGAATAAACTGCTGATTGTGAATGGAATAGTCAATTGCACTCATCCATTCTTCCGATTGCTTAATCTGCGCCATAGTGTCTTCAAAGACTGAAGCCAGTTGCTGTTTGCGTATGAGGTATAGATTGGTGGGCATAAGTATTTAAGACTCTTTCTGTGGGTATAATACAACAGATATATCATCTAGTTCAAACTTGTACATAGCATGCAGACGATGGATAAAAGCATTATTCAGACACCAATTTGTTATACCATTTTTTGCCTATTTTTATACGATTTTGCGTATCTATACCGTTCTCGTCCTGATTTATATTTCTGAAGCCAATTTCTTCATCATTCTCATTGTACAAAGCGAATCTGTTATTATGGCATACGAGGTAGTTATCATCAATCCAAATTGCTCTACCACAATCATCTTTCGATAGATTATCACTTATAACAGAAAGGAACAGTTGCTTGGAATTGCTACTTTCTTTGCTCGCCTGATACAAACTTACCATTTCGTATGGTTCGTCTTTATATTGTGTATATTTACCAAAACGACCTACTCTAAATTCTTCATATTTGCAGTAGTAGTATCTCCAAGGATAACGTCCTTGTTGTTCGCACTCTTTTATGAAATTACGACAAATACTATCCAGTACTTTGTCTCTTATTTCATAGTTGGCTAATAACGTACGAAGAATGCTTTGAGTATTCTCGTATCCTTCAGCACTGCTGTGATGTAGCAGTTTTTTCCATGCTGTCCTTCCGCAAGACTGACCTGACGCTTTGGATCCAAGTTGTATACGCCACGAGTTGTCTCGCTGAGAGTAATCGCCTATTGATAGAAGGGCGCAATCCACTTTGTCCCAATCGCAGTTGAAAAGTTGATGGAACTTATCAAATAAATCCTCTCTAAGACCCACGATACTGATTTGTCCATTGAGTAGATAGTGGTCTTCAAGCTCAAATAAATGTTCGGCTTTATCAGGATTTTTGGAAGTGTACTCTAACTTTTCCACTTCCTCCTTGATTTGGAACAAGTTGAAGTTAATTTTGCTCTCACCATTGATAGTAATATTCTCATCAACTATACCGCTAATAACTATGCTATCAACTTGTTTCAAGATAGCGGGCAAACGGTTACCACCTTGACGTTGTTCGCTATCAGAAATTTCATCTGAAGAATTCTTAACTAAATTGCTTATGATGCGAAGTCTTCTTCTAAAGTCATCTTCTGCAATAGGCTTAGTAGGATTTTGATTATTATAGACTCTATATGTGATAAAGGTATAAAGCAGAATGATTTTGTTCAAGTTAAACTTACGATTGCCATTACCGCGCAAATCTGCATAATCAGTCGTACAATCTTTAAACATATTAGGTGCGTACTCAGAAATAATTTTTCCGACCTCGTGTTCATCATCTTCGGCGATGAAGTTATCGAAAAAATTATCAATATCAATACTCTGTCGCATACCATTATTCTGACTCTCTTGCAGCCAGCAGTCAAAGTATGATTCAAGCAGTAATACATTCTCTTTTGCTTGCTCGCCCTCGAAGTATATTTTTAATAACTCAAATTCATCTGTAATTCTTGGACTTCCATTGTTTTTATAGCAGATTATATCGCATATAAAACGGAAATAGCGTAGAAAATAATCATCAACAACTTCTCCCTCATTACGATATTGCCACAAAAGATTTGTCCAATCACCATCAATTTTTCGAGCAATTCGTTTTGCAGTGCTTTCGTCTAATGATTTCAAATTCTTTTCAAACTCAGCCTTAAAATGTTCGAAGTCAGTAAGCGGCTTGCCACGTGAGTTCATTTTGATATAAATATCATCGGTGAGCCCCATCTCCTCTAATGACTTGAAATAGAACTTTACTTTATCCAACCTCTCCCACAAATTTTCCAACTCCGCAAATTGCTCTTGTATAGCATCTAACATGCACAACATTGAGTCAATAGTTGCATCTCTTTTCCAGTCTAACGGGAACCATGTTTGATCTTCTATTTGAGTTGAAATGTTATCTTCTATATTCAATGAAGATTCAATTAATTTTTCACAAAAATTGCGTGCGCTATAACGAGTTTTGTAAGTAAAATTATGTAAGAAAGCGTACTCACTTATATCGATATTCTCCTTTTTCGCAGCATACCAATACAATAGAAATAAGGTCGTTAGACGTTGTTGTCCATCAAGAGGAATAAAGAGTTTATTATCCTTATCAATTTCCCCATAAACAAAGTCAAGCGTAATTATTTCGTCTTGGCTAATCTTATCGTAAATTGCTTTTAAAAAGCGATTACGCGTACGGGTCGTGCGCGAGTCTCGACGACCTTGAGCGTATGAACGCTGTATTTTGGGGATCTCTATTTGAGATATATTGCCCTCAGTAAAAAGCCCTTTGAAGGAAGTAAATATAGTTCCCATGTATTTGAATTT
Source organism: Paludibacteraceae bacterium (assembly GCA_017546705.1). Classification (GTDB taxonomy): domain Bacteria; phylum Bacteroidota; class Bacteroidia; order Bacteroidales; family Paludibacteraceae; genus Colicola. The sequence goes on along the minus strand of JAFYSB010000014.1, from coordinate 12,829 downwards.
TTAAGTGAGTTAAACAGTTATCGGTTCCACTTCATTTCCATAATAACAACCGATTTTCTCATTGATAGCCTTGACATATGCCCTACGATCATTTACTCCCCAATAGAACAATTGATTCTCATTGGACGGAGTGTAATATTTAAAGAATACCATCTTTGTGCAGAATGGAATATAGTGCCCTTGCTTATCCCATTCTACAACAATGTCTCTCTTTGCTGCAAAAAGATAGTTACTAAGCGCTGCATTCTGCCCGCAGTCAAGCAATGCCATATTGGAGATATGATGAATAAACTCTACACTGGATCCTTGCGAAAAAATCTGCAATGCTTCTTCATGTATTTTGTCAAATCTTTCCTTCGAACCTGCTGTATTGCTATTTTTGTCGATATCACTAATCAGCGACTTCATTTTGTTGCAGAGTTCTTCAATTTTCGTACCCTCTTCATCAGATTTATCATATTTCACACTATCAAGTGCTTTCAGATGATCTGTCATCCATAATACACGTTGGACATTAGTCGTTAAACTATTAGACTGTTGCGCATGGATATGCTCAAGACTCCAATGTGATTCCTTGTGCTTGTCAAATGGGAACCACTGCTTGTTATTATCAATAGTACGCACAGACTCAATATTGAACAGTAGAAGAAGTCGTTCAATTTCAGTTGGATGATTCTCGTACGATAGTTCACTATAAGGGATTTTGAACTGAATACTTCTCGTTATTTCATCATTGAGATAAGACTTTAATGCTTTCTTTGTGCAAGACTTAGATTGCTGATATATATGACCAAGCGAAACTTCTCCACATGAAATAAGATAGCCAATCTTGTGATATAGTTCGTGGTTATAGCGCCACTCTTTCAATGTTAGGAAAGTATGTACAATGCCTTCCCATATTTTATATAAATCTTCTCCCTCTTTATGCATTTTGTCAAAATAGAAGAAAGTATAGTAATCATCCTTTTCTTCCGTAGTTTTTCCTGCCATTAGGTCTAGAAGGAAATCAATACGAGTTGCATATTTTTCGCCTGGCGTGTTCGTAAGGAACGCCCAAAATGTTTCATCGTGGAGGTCGCGCTCAATATTATCCCATTGGAGTGATATTTCTTCTTGGCGGTTTTGTATAATAGAATCTTGTGAGTTTCGGAGGAAAAGTGCTTTAACGAGCTCAGAACTTGTTAAAGGAATCTTACCGATATTAAGACGAGTAAATAAGTCTACAGCACTTTCGTTTTCAGGAATCTCATACCATATCACACTTACATTCTGATCAAGAAACTGATTGAACTGGGTCAATTGTGAAACCTGTTTCGACTCAAAAAATCGTGAAATGGTTTCGTAGGCATTAGCTATAAAATAGAAATCAATATTCTCGTTTTTTAGGCTGAGTTCTATATTATCTAAAAAGAAAGCAGATGTTTCTCTTGTTTCATATTCGAGAGTAAACTTCGCATCTGGCATGAACCCTTGACCTCTCTTGTAGATATACTTATAGATGAGATAAAGTGTCGTAAGACGTTGTTGCCCGTCAACTAATTCATACTTATCGCCAAGATTACGAACAACAATAGGTTGAAGACAGTAAGGATTAGCACCGTTAGCAGTAATGTCTTCGAGTAGAAGAATAACTTCCTTTTCTGTCCAGCGGTATCCTCGTTGATAATCAGGAATGAAAAAATGCCCTTGGATGTCTCCTACTTTTTTGGTGTCTAAGATAATTTGTGACATAACATCAGTTTATAAGTTTCGCAAGAAACAATGATATATTTTTCAGTTAATATGACTTTTTTATGAAATAGCCCATAAAATTACTATTTTTTGAGATTTTCAAATGCTTATTTGTACTGCTTTTTCTTTCTTTTTGAAGCATATAGCAGATTACTCCTCTATCTCTTGAATCTCGCTGGTAGGTAAATAGTCAGTTGCTTTAGATGGGGATATTACACTATGTCCAATTTGCTTTTCAACCTCTAAGCGAGCTGCTTTGGCTGCTTGACCGCCACTTTTTGCCACTTGCTGATTTTCAGCCATTGTCTTTGGGTTACGAGAGCGAGAAATCTCTGTAGTAGCCGCCTCTGCCAATGTATTGAGTGCCAATTCCAACGTAGTCATATTATCGCGCAAATTCTCTTTGGTCAGTCCCTTGAACTGCTTATATTGCCCCGTTGTCATACCACTCCACGCCTGTGTGAGGATATTGGTCAGTATTGCAAAATCCTTCTGTTCGGTTACACCCGAGCGTTTCCATTCGTTGGTTAGTTCATTGCGCGTACGAATAGATTTCAAACGGTTTTCTATCCACTTATCGGAGTATCCCTGACGACGATAGTCCTCAACTGCCATTTGGAAAGTCAATTCTGGGTCAATCATCTGATCTACTCGCATACTTCCCAACTCAGCCAACCATTGTTTGATTGGCTCGGCTTTCTTAGACGGGATGGACTGAATAAGGCGGAATAGTTGCTCTAAATCAGCAACATCAGTCTTATATTTTTTTCCGTCTGCAGCAGGTAATTTCAGTTGGTGACAATTTGTCACCGACTCATTTCCTTCCGCCTTTAGGCGTTGCTTTAACTTATTCCAATACTTGCGTCCATCCGCACTATCTGTTAGGATTTGCACTACATCTACGATTGAGAAGTAATATTTCTCAACTTCTGCATCCCAAACAATGCGCACTTGTTGTTGCTCAAACAACTGAATTGCAAATTGATTATCCATAAATAGTCATTATTATTCGTGAAATCTATTTCACCCTGCAAAGGTACCGCTTTTTTGCGACATTTGCAAATACTTATTCTTAATAAAGAGCGATAAGACGGAGAATCTCAACAAACAGCGACAATAGTGAATAATATTGCCGCTGTTTGGCTGTATTCTACTTGTTTTATCTTCTATGCGATTTTTACAATCCGTATGTTTTTAGATATTAGGGAGTGTATGTGATCATCAACATGTTTACTAAGTTCCGTTAGCAGTTTATAATCAAATCCTTCGGCATTATAAAAGGTCGTGAGCATAGTCTTGGCATCATCAGTTAATACAGATAGAAAGTAATCATACAACTGCGAAATTTGTTGCAAATATTTATCATGTAGCAAAGCAGTTGCAGAACATTCCATCATCTTATATATCGCTTCATATGCTTCTTCTTCGCTATTGTATAGGATGTTCATCTCTTCATCAATAACTAATTCATCCTTATAATATGCAATGAATAAATCACGTTTTGTTTGTATCGTTCTGGCTTGTAGATTCTTCTCCAAATCACTAATGTAATCTGCTATGTTAGTATACGCTTTTGTCCGAAACGGATTCTTTTCACCCATAGTCGCTTTGATGTGGGCATAATCACTTCTTAAAATCTTTCCCATATCTTCTTTATTATGAATATCAAGCCCCAAAACATGTGGCTTGGATGCATACTCCCATTGTTCTAAAATATTAATCATATTTTGGTATTTCGTGAATTCTTTTTGACTTTCACAAATAGTTTCTACCAGATAATCAACGGTTGAACTTAAACTATATAATGGATCCTCATCTTTTGAAACGATTTCTGATGGTGATGCTGCAGCCAACATTTTTAATTTTTCTTTAGCTTGACTAATATCTTCTACAAACTCTTGTTGTTCTGATTTCAAATAATATTTGCTTGGAATATTTTTGTCCACATATAATGGACGTCTTGATAAAATAGTACTCATATGCTATCTATTTTATTTATTTATTCCTGTGAATATCCCTCAAGCAAATCTTCACTAACAACACCTTTGGAGATGTCATCGGATTCTGTTTTTAGGTAGTTTGCACATTTTAGTTTATATGCTTCTTTTATTGGGTCGTTTGCTACACGGATTACAATGCCTTCTCGCCAAACACTATTGTTACATAGAGGTTCTTTGCACTCCATCTTAAACAAATCTTTATCTTGTTTGAGTTTTGCAACAAAATTCTCATGCCAGTGATTCTCTGTTGATAATTCAGGATAAAGCATAGACAATTGACCATGATATAAGATTGGCAAAAGAAAGATATTATTGGCAATTTGGGGATTCTTAGCAATAAACTGATGCGTAAAGTCAAGCACCTCACTCACTTCGTACTCACGAATTGTACCTTCTTGTGTCATTTGAGTTACTCGATAAATCATGAGTTTATTTTCTCCTGGTTGACAGCCGTAATCATAAACTTTTCCACCTCGCGTTTGTATTCCAGTATGCGTGTTGGGTACATAGCCAATGATCTCTCCATAGATAGTAATACCCTCAGGTATCATCCCCTTGAGCAAAGTGCCATATTGCTTAAAGACTTGATCCAATCCTGTTAAACAAGTAGCTTCATCTACCTGAACAAATGGATTATTTTTGGAAGTGTAGAACTCATTGTCGCTTCTGATTTTGCTACGTGAAGAATACACCTCTTCGTAATGCTCATTCCACTTTTGCCAACGCGCTGGAAGTTTTAGGAAAAGGCGAACCATAAGTTCATCAATAAACGGGATACGTGTCATCCATATCTTAGGTTCACGTACTTTGATATTGCCCATAATGAATGAAGTTCCATCACATTTGACGGATATGTCCACTACATCTGTCGGACTTAATTTCGATGCGTTTCTCTCAACGGATTGCGTATCATAGTGAAACGCAAATTCTCCAGGGATAATACGTTCTATCTTCTTCAATATTCGCATATGACGCTTATAGTGTGCCCCATGGCGTTCCCGCGTCTTTGGCTCTTTGATGCGAGGCACATAAGGCTTGCAAAATTCTATACCATTCACCATGTCAAATTCGACACCGATAAACTTCTGCATATCAATATTTACAATATTTTTGTCCCATTTAGCCATTGCTTCTTGCGAGAATAGAAAGCCAAAGGATGGCGTTCCTCCGAGACGAATCATCTTAACGCGACCATATTTATTGAAGAATCCAACTAACCGTTTAGCTTCATCATTTTTAGATTCACTTAAGAGTTTAGCAATGTCTTCTGCATTGCTATTTTTCTCATACTCACCTATCTCAAATAGGTTATTTACTGATAGGAAGTCATTATTGAGTTCGGACTCGTTTGCGGCATAGAAAAGTACATCTCCTTCGTGGCATTCATTCTTCCGAACGACCATCGTGTAATTATCCACAATAGTTACGCCAATAGAATCGTAATTAGGAATGTCCTTTACTTCGCCTAATCTGACAATCGTACAGCAGTACTCTTGCTTAAAGTTTTTTGATTTAGAAAAAATCTCTTTCATTGTTGTGTTAGTTTTGAGTTAATATTTGCTTCGTTTTCAATCATTATTGGAAGACGTTTCTTTGCGTGTACGGCACATACTATTCTTCATATAATTCCTTATCTTCCTCCAATAGGTATTCATATTCAGTTCCTTTTAGGCTTTCTCTATCATATTCCTTGCGATATTCCAAGATATAGAAAGCTACAGTCTCGGGATATTTGTAAAAATATTTACGGCAGACTTTTTTGAATAGTAATAGCATATCTTCATTTCCTACAAAATCGAACATCCATGTGAGCAGATAATCAACCTCGTCATTTGTAGCCTCGCGACTACATATATCTTCAACCAATGGCGTATAGGCTATGACTGCTCTGCGATGGATATCTGCAATTGCTTCTGCTATTTTTGCAATATCCTGATAAAATTTCTCACTCATAATATTGGTAATTTGAAGTTAATGTTTGGAACGTGTAAAAAATGCACGTTATTTTCTTTTTTCAACTCTCCTTCTTTGAAGACGTTAATGACATGTCGACGAATATTCGACTCTTCTCTATCAAATAGCATTGCCATTTGTTGAGTAGTTAGCCACACAGTTTCGTTTTCCAAACGTACATCAATCTGCGTTTGATTATCGGCAGTTTGGTAGATGATAATTTGAATTTCTTGATTCATAATTCTGCTTGTTTTTTGAAATCCGCCGCAAAATTACTACAACAAACTGCTAAAACTTGTCAGTATCTTAAGAAAAATGTGAAAATGTGCATTTTTTCTAAGGTTTAGTTGGTGTTGTGAATATCTGTTCTATAATAATGCTGCAAAAAGTAGCGGCAATGGTGGATAAAGTTGCCGCTGATTTGGGCTTAATGGCTTCTGAAGTGCGATAGTTGCTACCTAAAAAATATTTTGATTTTGCCGCTACTTCTGCCGCTTGTTTGTTGTGTCTATATATTATAGAGGTGCTGAATACTCAGCGTTTTAGTGTTTTTGTGCCGAAGATTTGAGATTTTAGTGGTGAAATTGACATATAAAGCAAGCGGGAATACTTGAATATCAATCACTTCCCGCTTATGGTATTTTTTTGAAAAAAGTTATCGTGTGCCGAAAGTTGTGCCGAAAGATTACATCTGCCTAAAGAAAAACAGCTGTTTCCTTTCCAAATACTTGTGTATGTCAAATAAATATAGTAATTTTGCAAGCAAAATTTGAGTGATATGTCAGAGAAACAACTGCAAATACGAAATTCAACTGCTGAGTTCCTTATTTTTCAAGCAGAAGATAAAGCACAAGGGGTGCAAGTCTTCTATGAAAATGAGACTATTTGGGCTACGCAGAAAGCGATATCTGTTTTATATGGTATAGACAAATCTGGAGTAAGCCGTCACATTGCAAATATCTATAAAACAGGAGAACTACAACCCAACACGACAGTTGCAAAATTTGCAACCGTCGTAAATAGAGGTATCCGTGGGGAGGTGACAGAAGAATTGGAGTATTATAATTTAGATATGATCATCTCTCTCGGCTATCGTGTAAACTCTATTCGTGCTACGCAGTTTCGCCGTTGGGCGACCTGCATTCTGAGACAATTTGCTTTACGTGGTTATGTTATTGACCGAAAACGCATGGAGAATGGTGCTTTCTTGAGCGAAGATTATTTTGAGCATTTGCTGGCAGAAATTAGAGAGATACGTCTGTCAGAGCGCCGCTTCTATCAAAAACTGACAGATATTTATGCCACCAGTATGGATTATGATAAAGATGCGCCTACAACTCGCACATTCTTCCAGATGATTCAGAACAAGATGCACTACGCCGTACATCAGCATACCGCAGCGGAATTAATTCTGGAACGAGCTGATGCTAACAAAGAACACATGGGACTTACTACATGGGAGAATGCTCCGAGTGGCAAGATTGTTAAAACAGATGTAAGCATCGCCAAAAACTACTTACGCCAAAACGAGTTAGAAGATATGGGGCATATTGTTTCTGCTGTTTTAGATTTTGCAGAATCTCGTGCCAAGCGTCATATACCTATGACGATGGAAGATTGGGCGAAACGCATTGATTCATATTTAAGTAGTGACGAGCGTCCGTTATTGCAAACTGCTGGGCATGTGAGCCATGAACAAGCGCAAGAGCATGCCGAAACTGAATTTGAGAAGTATCGCATAGTGCAAGACCGACTCTTTGAATCAGACTTCGACCGATTTACTCTTCCAATCTTACCTTTTGAAGATAAGGAGGATTAGCCCCAAAAAGTGCTATAGATGATATATAAAGCAAGCGGGAAGTGATGTGTCAATCGCATCCCGCTTGTGGTGTTTTTTAGAAAAAAGTTTTCGTGTGCCGAAAGTTGTGCCGAAGAAACTACCTGCCTTTTGTATACCCTTGGTATATCTTTAGTATAGGATTAGACTTATAAGTTCTGCAACAAAAACAGGACTTCACTTGATTTATTCTACTCTTGTGAGATAACCAACATATCTCCTAACTCAGCTTTCGTTTGGCTTTTCTCTGTTTTGTACCATAATGTCTTAGTGGAAACATCTATTATGCAGTTCCAATATGTACAAATAGGAGAAGGAGCACCAGGGTCAAGACATAAGATTTTTATTGGCACATCATTCTCATTATATTCGATACCGATTGCTAATAACGCATGTGCCCACTCTTCGCCAAATACTGAAATAATGATAGGAGAATCATTTGCAACACTTGTTTGAATGATGTTTATTGCGTCTTCTCTACTTTTAGCAAGTTTCTGATTTGCAGTAAAGTTTGCGTAATCACGAATATCTTTCGCTAAAGTTCTAAAACAATACCCATCACGAACAAGACCTTGCTTTTCAAGAAGATATGAGAGTAGTTTACCTTTTCGCGTCCTTTTATCTATCGAATTATAAACACAGATTTTCTCTTTTTCAATCATACCCAAAATGAGCAGATTCATTATAACGGAATAAACTGCACATGCACCATCTAAATCTCCCTGCTGGTAGTGTGCATTAATCCATTTGCCTGTACAATCTTTGGACAAAAGACCTTTTTGAGGATGCAATTTAAGATTGCTAACGATTTGTATTGTTGCCATAGTTTTGATGATATTAAAGTTATTCTGTTACTATATCTTTTACGAGTCGGACGCTGTAGCCATAATAACGTTGAGTTGAATCATCCAAATTATATCTGCTATTAGCACAAAAATAGACATTATAAGTATAATCCATAGAATTTGGATGCACATCAGAAAGCCAGTAACCACCAACAGCTTGCACTGCATATACCTTTGCCCCTTCGCGAACACCTGCCGCAGGCAAAAATACGGCCCCTGCATTTTCCATTTTCGACCATTGCTCGACAGTAAAACATTGATGAGTGGCATAAGATTCTGTATTATAATCCTTTTCGAAACCAGAATTAAACGTTATACCGTTTGGACAAATCCAATTATCAGGTAACAATATCAAACCATTTACTCCCGCAACTTGAGCTATTCCATATAATTTGGCATATATATCATCCTCAGGATGCCTATCTATTAGATAATCCCACTCTCGTTCCGTTAATGTGCGCCACATATTTGGTGCATCATTGTCAATTGTATTTGTCCCCCAATCTACAAAAGTATTATAATAAGCCCCATTATTTGTAGATGTACTTACTCCAAATTTAGCAATACCAAAATTACCACTCCAACCGAACAGGTCAATTTTATCAGCAAGGGCATAACCTTCTTTGATATCACCATGAGCGGAACTAGAGGAAACGCTACCACCTGTCACGTTATCAGTGCCTAACAATTCATATTGAGTACTAGCAAAAGACCAAGTGTCTGTAGATTGAGTATATTGTAAATTTCCTTTAGAAAAAACGACTTGTTTATCTTCACTTACTGAAAATACTCCAATAACTGGCGTAGATATTTCTTCATCTCCGAAAGTTATACTATCTACTTCGGAGATAACGTAGTTTGTTTTTACGCCATTTTTCCAAATATACATGTGTGTTTGAGCAAAAGTAATGGTTACTAATGCGATGAAGATCGCTAAAGTTGTAAATCTTTTCATATTCTTTTGATTTTAAGTTGTTTCTTATTGCTTGATAAAGCGAATGACTTGCGTACCTACTTGCAATAGGTATGTTCCTGTATTCAAATTGCTAACATTAACTTGCGTGCTGTTGTCTATTATAAGCAAGCGACCTTGCAAATCGAATACACGTAAAGTTTGAGGTGTAATTCCTGCAATGTGTAAGATGTCTTGAGTAGGATTGGGATAAATAATAATAGAGTTGATTGCGACATTCTCAGTTGCTGTTTCTGAAGTATAGATAGAGAATGTTATCTTTTTTACTTCCGCAATGGGTTCTATTGCAAGCACATTGCCGTCCTTATCAATCAGTTGCAAATAATCTTCTGTAAATACCCATTTGCCGATTTTTGCAATATCTTGCACTTGTTGAACACCGTCGGTCTGCAATAGGACAAGACTTGTTGCCATACATTGCAAAGAGCAAAGCACAGCACAAATGAGAATAAGTGTATTCTTCATCGTATCAAAATTAGTTGGGGAGTTGGCTCCTGACTGCCCGTGAGTATAAAAGAAAAAGCGTGGAACCTTACCTTTGCTTATTCTTTATTGTGAGGTTCCGGAATGACCCTGTAGCAAGAATAAACAATGAATGCCCACGCCGATATGTTTATCGTTGTGGGACACAACGAACGAAACACACCAAGGGGCATTTATCGCTCTCTTGTTTCGGGCTACGAAATTTTCCGGATTTCACAATACCAAAACAAGCGCTAATAAACGCCTTTTTATTATGTCTTGAAAAGAATCGTGCCGAGTTGGAGAGTCATTCTTAATTCAAAATTCTCAATTCTTAATTAAGACAATCCCGCCCACATTCCCCAGCGTGAATCATTTCGGGTGCAAAATTACAATAATTTTTGCAGATGTGCAAATAAAAAATGCCATTTATGCGATTTTACATAAATGGCAGGGAGTTTGGGTAAGTATATAATGCACTTCTATTCAGTACATTTATTCATCAACCGTTTTGTTTCACGCAATTCTTTTTGTAGCAATTCCATTCGTTCTTTCAGTTGCTCTTGAGTAGGTAGCACATCCTGAATACGCACATTATTGTATGTAGCTACACCCATAGGTGTGCTAATGCCTTTAAACGACCACTGAACATCTGCCTTATTCATATCCGAGCAGATGAGCAAGCCTATCGTTGGATTTTCATCATCATGCTTCAATAACTCGTCCACAGCATTCACATAGAAATTTAGTTTGCCTGCAAATTCTGGCTCGAACTCTCGCGCCTTCAACTCACATACCACATAACAACGCAAACGGATATGGTAGAACAACAAATCTATCTTGCGTGACTTGCCACCCACAATCAATTCTTTTTTTCTTCCAACAAAAGCAAAGCCACTGCCAAGCTCCAATAGCAGGTCTGTAATGCTCTTAGTCAGTGCATCCTCCAATTCGCATTCATCATAAATTTCATGCCCTACTGTAGCAAAACCAAAGTCATAGTTCTCTTTTAACACCTCCTGTACTAACTGACTTTGCAAAGCAGGCAAGTGCTCTGTAAAATTATTCACTATTTTACCTTGATGTTCGTACAAATTTGCCTTTATACAATTGAGCAATGCAGCACGACTCAAACCCTGTTCAATAGTTTTACCAATGTAGAATAACGCTTCGTCGATGGATTTACATTTGGAAATAATCTCCACATGATGCCGCCAAGGTACACATGCAAATGCTGAAGGAAATTCTGCACCAAGTTGGTGCGTTTTTTCTGCAATAGTCTGTTGCAGAATTACATTACCGATTTCACCACCAGATTGGTGGAGTTTTGTACTCACTAATTCACCACCAAGCTGGTGGAGTTTTGTAAATCCCTCAGTATAAAACAAATACCATTGTTTCATGTACCTTAGATTAGTAACCGAAAAGCCCTCTGCATCAAGAAACTCTCGTTTGAGATCAAGACTTACTTGCTCTACCACGCCTGCGCCCCAACGCTCTTCTGCTTTTTTCTGCACCAAGTCACGACCTAGTTCCCAATTGAAGAGTAACTTCTCTGAGTTTACTCTCACAGAAGCTTTTACTTGCGCAGCACGATAGCGATGCTTTATCTCTGCTATCCAATTTACATAATCTACATCCAACTGCACATCGTGCGAATGTACGGATAGATTTATTGGTTGATTGTTCATGTGGTTGATTTTTTTTCATTTCCACGACAAAGGTAGGAAATATTTTGGATTGAGCAAGAGAAATCGCCTTTTGAGGTGATTTTTCTTTAAATAGATAAGTCAACTTTTTTAGGAAAGGAGTCAACTAATTTAGGATGGTTGGAAACATATTTGGAGGCGGGAAGTTGAGTCGGAGTTTTCTCGGTCGTCGCTCGGTGTTTTGAGGCAAGGTATAAGAGAGGGGAAAGAGATGGCAATCTAAATAACAGTACTTTTATACGGATTATATTAAGTTATAATATGGCACGGATTTTGTTAATATATCTATAACTATCTGAACTTTACTATGAAGATTTTAATTCTTTCTTGCAACACAGGCGAAGGGCATAACTCTTGTGCTAAAGCCCTGAAGATAGCTATGGATCGGCGTGGCATAGCATGCGATATTCAAGATACACTAGCATTGGTGAGCGATGAATTATCGCTACGCGTGGCAAATGCTTACGTTTCCTCTACACAAGGATCGTTGTTTGAAACGGTATATAAGATTGGTGGTTTTGTGAGCGACAAGATCGACTTTCATCAGTCAATCATCTATGGTGTTAATCGATTGTATGCCAATACCTTGTATGAGTATATTCGTGACAACGCGTATGATGCAGTGGTATGCGTACACCTGTTTCCTGCAGAGGCGATGACTGCTTTGCGGCGCAATGAGATGCTACGGATTCCTACCTATTTTGTGATGACTGACTACACCTGTATTCCTTTTTTGCCTGAGACAGATTTGGACTACTATATCATTCCGCATGAGCACCTAATTGAGGAGTTTGTGGAAAAAGGTGTGCCTCGTGAGAAGATTGTGCCGATAGGTATTCCTGTGGATGAGCAGAAGTTTACCACGCGGGTTCCCAAATGCCAAGCACGCCAGCAGTTGACGGAGAATATGGGGATTAAGAATTGGAATACGAATCGCGGGCATTGGTACTTAATCATGTCAGGATCAATGGGATATGGCAATGTGGATGCACTGGTACATCAATTGCTGGCGCGTATTCGTGAGGATGATAAAGTGGTGTGTCTGTGGGCGTAATCAGCAAATGTATGACAATATCGCCACGACTTTTTCTAACGAGGAGCGACTCTGTTTATTGGGTTACATAAATCAAGTGTCGTTATTGATGGATGCTTCGGATGTTATCTTCACCAAGCCTGGTGGTATCACTTCCACGGAAGCAATGGTTAAGAATATCCCAATGATTCACACGGCTCCTATTCCTGGTTTGGAGAATTATAATGCGCGGTTTTTCCATAATCATGGTTTGTCTTACCATACCAACGACATCAGCCAACAAGTG
>JAFYSB010000069.1 GCA_017546705.1 Paludibacteraceae bacterium | reverse complement strand
GATACGAAAAATGGCGTTACAAATCGTTAGAAATTATAATGACAAGAAAAGCATAAAGAAAAGATTGTTTTATGCATCGTTAGATAGCACATATATGCTACAACTTGTGCAAAATTACAAATTTTGATGCGGTTGCCCTGAAAAAATTACCGTATATTTGCATATATTAAAAAAAAAGTATATCTTTGCAGTCGGTTTAAGGAAAGTTGTCTGAGTGGTCGAAAGAGCCGCACTCGAAATGCGGTATACGCGCAAGCGTATCGAGGGTTCGAATCCCCCACTTTCCGCAAGATTTTTTACAAAGCAATCCATCATAAGGAATTTTGTAAGAATAGATTTGAAAACAATAAAAACACTAAAAAACAAAAGAGATTATGAAAAAATTACTTCTTGTTGCCATTATGGCAGTAGCAGGTGTAGCTGCAGCAGTAGCTCAACCACGCGCAATTGGTGCTAACATTGGTTACGGTATTGACGTATCTTACCAACACGCTCTCGGTGAGGCTAACATGATCGACTTGTCTGTGAACATTCCTTTCTTCAACGGTATTGGTGCTACCGCTACTTACGATTGGATCAACCCATTCGGTACAGCAATTCCTTGGAATGAGAAAGGTGAGTGGAACTGGTCACTTGGTGTAGGTGCTGGTGCTGGTATCTATGGCTTCTCTGCTCCAAGTTGGTATGTAGGTGCAGTAGGTCACGTAGGTGTTGAGTACAACTTCTGGTTCCCAATGCAACTTTCAGTAGATTGGCGTCCAAACATTGGTATTGTAGGTGTTCCTGGTGGCGGCCTCGGCTTCAACGCAAGTGGTATTTACAGCGGTATTACTCTTGGTGTTCGCTACTTGTTCTAATAGAAATTAGGAATAGTAAATATATAAATAAGGTGTCCGAGAGGGCACCTTATTTTTTTATCCTTTCGCCTACAGGAGATAATTGGTTATAGGTATAATTAATCCCTCATCATGGTATAGCAAAGGTATAGCAAAGGTATACGATTGAAAGCATAATAAAAGGTCTATATAAAAATAGCGCATGCCATTTGGCATACGCTATTTAGTATGATTTAAGATGAATACCTTATCCTCCGCAACGGCTATATCCGCACTCGCGGCAGTGCATACAACCCTCTTCGAAGATCAAGGCGTTGCCGCAGTTAGGACAACTTTGTCCTTGTACCACAGTACCATCTTGGATATACTTCTTGAGCGCACGCTCCACACCCACTTTCCAAGAGTTGATAGACTCGGAATCCATTTGGAGGGTGCTAATCATCTTGATAACCTGGTCAATAGGCATACCATAGCGCAAGACACCAGAGATGAGTTTAGCATAGTTCCAGAACTCTTTGTCGAACTTGTAACTCAAACCCTCCATCGTGGTCTTGAAGCCGCGAGAGTTGACAAATTGGAAGTCATAACGCTTGGTACCGTCCTCTTGTACGACGCGGATAATCTTACCTTTAGTCACAGACTTAGGCAATAGAATACCCTCCTCGTCATCTGCAAGACCAGTAAAGATCTCGTAAGGCACACCGTCTTTTAAACCAACGAAGGCAATCCATTTATCCTTGTTGTTTTGGAAGCGAACCACATCGCACTCCAACTCCGCAGGACGCACGCGTACCTTATTATCGAAGCAAACGCAGTTCTTCTCGTCTTTCTTCTCCTCTTTCTTCTTCTCCTTGATACCCTCAAGCACACCTGTACGTGAGCCATCGCGATATACCGTACAACCCTTGCAACCACAACGCCATGCCTCTTCGTAGAGTTTACCTACGAGCTCTTCGCTCACATCGTTAGGCAAGTTGATAGTCACAGAGATAGAGTGATCTACCCACTTTTGGATAGCACCTTGCATTTGCACTTTCTCCATCCAATCCACATCGTTAGCAGTAGCCTTGTAGTATGGCGACTTTTGTACCAACTCATCAATCTCGGCAGGCGTATAGCGATGAGCAGGATCGTACTCATAACCATTAGCTTGCATCCAGGTGATGAACTTGTGGTGGAATACTACATACTCCTCAAAGCTATCACCTACCTCATCCACGAGATCCACGTGCACGTTCTTATCGTTTGGATTCACCTTGCGGCGACGACGATATACAGGTTGGAACACTGGCTCAATACCAGAGGTAGTTTGGGTCATGATACTGGTAGTACCCGTAGGTGCGATAGTCAAGCAGGCAATATTGCGACGGCCGTGCGCTACCATGAGTGCATATAACTCTGGATCTGCCTCTTTGATGCGTTGGATATATGGGTTATTCTCCTCGCGCTTAGCATCATACACCTTGAATGCACCACGCTCCTTAGCCATCATTACGCTACTGCGGTATGCTGCGAGTGCCAAGGTCTTGTGTACCTCTACGGAGAAGGCAGTTGCCTCTGGTGTACCATAGCGCAATCCCATAGCAGCAAGCATATCACCTTCTGCGGTAGTACCTACACCAGTACGACGACCTTGGGTGGTCTTTGCCAAGATCTTCTCCCACAATTCGCGCTCAGTACGTTTGATGCTATCTGCCTCTGGGTCTGAGCCTACCTTAGCCAAAATCTTCTCGATCTTCTCCACCTCGAGGTCGATGATATCATCCATCATACGTTGTGCCACAGCCACGTGCTTCTTGAAGAGTTCAAAATCAAACGCTGCCTCGGCTGTAAATGGATTCTTCACGTAGCTATACAGGTTGATAGCTAAGAGACGGCAACTGTCGTATGGACACAATGGAATCTCACCACAAGGGTTGGTACTTACGGTCTTATAACCTAGATCGGCATAACAATCTGGCACACTCTCTTTGGTGATTGTATCCCAGAACAGCACACCTGGCTCTGCCGACTTCCATGCATTGTGAATCACTTTCTTCCACAATTTGGCAGCATCTACCTCCTTGGTATAAGTAGGGTTCTCCGCATCGATTGGATATTGTTGCACATATGGCAGGTTATTGATTGCAGCCTCCATAAAATCGTCGTGCATCTTCACCGATACATTAGCACCAGTCACCTTACCCGACTCCATCTTAGCATCGATAAACGCCTCACTATCAGGGTGCTTTACACTTACGCTGAGCATCAATGCACCACGACGACCATCTTGCGCTACCTCACGAGTAGAGTTGCTATAACGCTCCATGAATGGCACCAAACCAGTAGATGTCAAGGCACTATTCTTCACAGGGCTACCATGAGGACGGATATGGCTGAGGTCATGACCCACTCCACCACGACGCTTCATCAATTGCACTTGCTCCTCATCAATTTGGATAATCGCACCATAACTATCAGCGCTACCATCTTGACCAATCACAAAGCAGTTGCTCAAACTTGCTACCTGAAAATCATTACCAATACCTGTCATTGGACTACCCGCAGGTACGATATACTTAAAGTCGCGCAACAACTCAAACAACTCTGTCTCCGACATTGGGTTGGCATACTTGTTTTCAATACGCGCGATTTCACTTGCCAAACGATGGTGCATATCGTCTGGAGTCAATTCGTAGAGATTACCAAATGAGTCCTTCAACGCATACTTGGTACTCCATACGCGTGCAGCCAACTCGTCGCCACCAAAATAACTCACCGACGCTTGTTCTGCTTCTTTTTGTGTATAAACCTTTTTCTCCATGATATATAATTAGTTACATTTTTTAATCCACAAACCCTTATATACAAGGGGCGAAAATCGACTGCAAAATTAGTACAAATATTTTAATTATGCAAATTTTTCGAACAAAAAAGTTTTCAACAAGCATATAAAGTTGTCCAAAACAAAAATGCAAGTCACTATCTATTAGCAACTTGCATTTTTTATCAACAGCAAAAGTTTTCCGTTTTGCAAAAGTTATCAACAACTTACGTTTTCTATTTGTGTAATCATAGCACTACAGCAGGTTGCACCATTTTCGTCCACTTGCTGATAGCGTACTGCGTTTTCAGTTTTCAAAAAGCGCGTATACATCACATCGCCTTGATACAATTCTTTAACGTAATTGATATCCAATCTAAATGGCTTTTGATTATCAAATGCTTGCACAGCATTCACCATCCATTCTAGGTATTTACACGAATTGCAATGGCAGTTGTAATCCACATCTGAGTACTGAATCTCATGCAATACCTCGCCTGCTACTCCACCCTCATCTTCTATATCATCCAGCTGAATTGGGCGAAGACGTGGTGCACGAGCCATATTGAGTGCTTCGCCATCTACCGAATCCTTGAAGATATCATGATCAAAGATATTCACAATCTCGCGTGAAGTTAGATCCAAAACCGCCCAAACAGTCTTGGCACAGCCGATTAGTCGCTCCGTACCATCTGCTTGCGGTTGGTAAATACGAAAATCACGCACCGACAACATATGCGCATTGCGTTCGATCCATGTTTCAACAATCATCTCCTCACTATGTTTGGGCAAATAGAGCATCTCCATATTCAAATGCGTGATGATCCATGTATAATTCATGGGCAACAACACGGGAATACCAATCCCCATCTCGTCTGCCACTTTACCTGCTATATTGAGCAAGTAATTTTCCATCGAATACAGACGCAGACGACGCGAAGCATCTACATCTTGATACGGTACAATGATTGTATGTCTATATTTCATATGTTATTCACCTGTTTAACTATTCATTGATTGGGAAGATGCCTGTTGGGCGGAGAATCGTATATTTCGTCATCTCTTGATTGGATCTAAATCCTACTCCCTGAATAATCGAAGCTTCACGAGTTATCACAATCGACGAATCAGAATAAATCGACTCCGATTTCTGATCCCAAAACAGCAATGGGGTTTCAAATTGTTCCCCCTCAAGGTTCATGGCCTTGACATTACCACGCAACATCCAACGTTGTGCTGGTTCGTTGTAGAAAGCGTAATCCGACTCAATGCTAGCATCTGGCTCCAACTCTGTGTTGAATTTCTCTAGATAGATACCATCAGGGAACTCCCAATAGGGGGTGTCGGCTTTATCATACACTTTCCATGTTTGAGCTTTGATGCGATAGCGCACCACTCCCGAATCGGAAATAATCGTAGTCACATCGCTCGCCTCTAATACTGCCATAGCTGCTCGATCCGTGACGGCATCTGCGCGCAAACGCACATCACGACGGCGACAACCTGCAATAACCAACACCAAGAGAACCATCAACATGATTCTCTTGGTTGTTAGTCGTTGTAAAAATTTTAATCGTTTCAATGCTTCTTAGTATCAAGCGCCAAACGCGCTTTCATATTACTCAGCCTTCGAACGGCAAGTAGTGGTTCGATTTACCCAACCACCTACGCGATAAGGTGAACCTTCGTTCAAATCACGGTGGAAGAACACATCCTCTTTGCTTGGGAAGTATTGACGATAAGTAGCAATCAATTTGTTAGCATCGCTTGAGCAAGATGCATCCACTTGCTTTGCCTTAGCAAACATATCGCATGCTACCCAGAATACAGAGCGAGCCAAGATTGGATCGTCAGAAACCTTAGCACTCGCATAGCAGATACCCATCAACAAATAGCAACGACCATCCTCTGGCTCAATATCCAAAGCTTGTTGCGCATAGGCAACACCTTGTTGATAGTTCTTCAATGATACATACACATTGGCCAAGCGATAGAGATAATCTGCCTTATCCTCATCTACAGTAACCATTGACAATGCTTGCTTGTAGTACTCTACTGCGCCTTCCAAATTACCCTTCTTGATGCACATTTGTGCACAACCAGCAGCAGACTCTGCAGTAGGTTGCAACTTGTGTGAGTGCTCAGCAGCTGCAAAATACACCTCGCTCTCGGTGCAACCAAGACGGCGATAGAGCTTCATGATTGAACCCAATTTCTCCAAGTCATTTGCGCTCTCAGCTACTACACTAGCATACATCTGATCCATCTGACCACAATCAGCAGCACCAGAAGCAGCATAGAGACGATCTACATATGCTTTAGCGTTGGTAGCCTGCTCGGCATTCTTGCCTCCAAGTGCAGCCACTTGCTCCAATGTACTAGATGTCAATTGATAATCAGCCAAGAATTGATCACTGTATTGATCTGCATTTGATTTGTAGAGATTATAACTTACCTCTACATACTTACGTAATACAGCCACTTGTGCTTTTGCGCCCAAAGCAGTAACAGACTCTTTCAACCATCCATATGCAGGTAAAGCCAACTCATCCTCTGGGAAGTAAGTCAAATAATCCATCGCTTTAACTCCCAACACATAGGCATCTGGATAACGTGCCTCATCAAAATACTTGATACGATCATCGTGCAATTGCATAATAGAATCACGCAAAGCTTTGCGAACATTCTCATCTGTAGCTTGTTGATAACGATAATCCAAAATCTTAGCACCATCGGTGTAGATAGCCTTATTCATGTCTGGACGAGATTGATAAACTGGCAACCAGTTTTCATAAGCCTCATCAAATTGGTTGTTTTTTACCGACTCATGGAACAGAGAGAGTTTCTCCATGCACTCCTCGTCTGATAAGGTCTCTACTACTGGTGCTACCACCTCTGGCTCAGCACCCTTCTTTTTCTTCTTTTGTGCAAAGCCTGCCATTGGGATAGCGAAGCACAAAGCAATCAATAATACTTTTTTCATGTTTATTTTTATTTAATTATATTGTTTATCTCTCTATTATAGTTTTCTCTTGAAGAACCAATGCTCTGCAATCGCAGCATTCACCACAAAACGCACGTAGTTTTCGTTCATCTGACCTGCAGCAAATCCTCTGCGGCCATATTCAAACGTGGTATTCACCACCGTACCAATCGTACGCAATGGGAATCCAAAACCCATCGTCACAGACAAATGTGGCTGCTCAAACTGAGTTGTATAGGAGGTTGCATAACTTGCGCCTACACGCCAACTCATCCTATCCAAGAATCTTCTACCCATAGGATCATGTCTATATTCTGCACCTAACGCCCAACGATGACGTGTAGCCAATGCATCATTATCATTGAAATACAACACATTAGCCCAATCTTGACATTGATAATCCAATGCCAACGTAATGCGGTCAGCATAGCAATAACTCAAGCCCGCACCATATACCATTGGCATCTCAAAACCCGCATCCATAGTTGTTACGGTATCTGCGGAGTTGGTCTCTATCTGCTGATACTCGCAACGAGAAAAACGCTGCTTGTTCTCAAACATTCCACCCAACACCACCGCATGTTTGCCACAAGTATGGAACAACTGCATACCATATCGCAAACGCAAACTATTCACATGCAAGTAATCACCTTGCTCCACCGACTTCAAATTGGCATCCGCAAAAGTCAATGCACGCTTTTGAGTCGTCTCGCCGAACATATAGTACACATTTGCACCCAATGCTACCCAATCGCAGATATTCACACTCAAACCGCCATACACTTGCGTAAAACCACCTTCTCCACCATAGGTCTTGGTGTATTGATGCCCCGAGGTTGTAGAATCGGACAACGCAAAATTATAACCCACAGCCGAATACGGTGTCACACCTACCGACATAGCTACATACCTTTTCCACAATGGAAACTGCATCGTGATATACTCCAAGTTGCCATTCAAGCGATTGCGCTGACCATTCGTATCGCCATAGTTCGTATACAAGAACGAACCTGCTATATCAAACATAAACGTCAACGAATCGCCACCTGTGTACGAAGCTGGCTGAGAAGGGTTAATCGCTTTGTTCGAACGCATACCCGTACCTACTCCACCCATCGCACGATAAGCACCTGGCAGATTGTCATTCAACTCTCCATATCCAAATCTCGAAGATGGTGAGGATGTCGCATTCTGCGCCCACACTCCCACAACCATCATCAGTACTACGAATAATGATACAATTCTTTTCACTATATTCTCTTACTTTAAACTTTCAACTTTCAACTCTAAACAGTAGCATAGCGTCCACTAAACACTAAACTCAAGAATCCTATTCAGCCCTATCAACACCAAGTGCGGTTCGCCCACCACCTCTTTCTGCTTCATCGCGTTTAATATATAAGGTGCATGGCCACCCGTCACATAGGTCTTAAACGCTATCTTCTGCTCCTTCAATTGGCGCATATATCCTTTCACCTCAAACACCAGCCCACGCACCACACCTGCTGCCATGGCCTCTTTGGTGTTCTTTCCAAACAGGGGCGTCAACGCATCGGGCTCTACCTCTACTTTGGGCAAGCGCTTGGTCATCTGGTTCAATGCCGTCAAGCGCATCTTGATACCCGGGGCGATATTACCACCCAAATACCCTTGCTCAGCCGACACAAAGTCATAGGTCACAGCCGAACCAGCATCTACTATCAGCAGGTTCTGCCCAGGGCACAAATGTGCCGCCCCTACGGCAGCTGCTATGCGATCGTGTCCCAGCGTCTCTGGCGTCTGATAGCAGTTCTTGATGGGCAATGGTGTCAAGTGGTCAAACAGCACGAACTTCTTCGACAATCGATTGAGCGCATTGATCACAGCAGGCTCCATGTTCGCCACCGACGACACGATGCTCTGCGTAATCGGATACAACGAGAACAACCGCTCCACATCCACGCTCGTAAACGAGCGGTATAGCAGGTTCTTCACGATCACGCCGTCCTTAAACAGCGCCACCTTCGTCCTCGAATTTCCTTGATCAATACACAAATTCATATCCTATCAGCCTCTCCTAAATTGGTTTGTTCTATGAATGTCCATTCAGGACATTCAATCGGGCTAGCGCCCTTCACCCCTAAAGGGAAGGACTTTTTTTTAGTCCTACGCAACTCCCTTCCCTATAGGGAGGGGTTGGGGGTAGGCTTACTACGCCTCGTAAAGAAAGCGCTTAATACTCTTCTTAGGTGTCTTCTCAAACTCGTGGGTGTAGAGTTTTACGATATTAATCTGCTCATAAGCAGCCAACTCCGCATTCACCAACTTGCGATTCTCTTCCATCACAGATTCCAACTGCTCCTGCGTCAACTTATCCGCATCTACTGCCTCAAAGTCAGGGCAAACCAATGCCACCAATCGGGTATCCTCTTTCTGCAATACCAACGACTCCAACACGTATGGCATATTGTTGATCTTCGCCTCAATCTCCTCTGGGTAGATATTCTGTCCACTAGGGCCCAACAACATCGTCTTGCAACGACCTTTGATATAGATAAAGCCATCTTCGTCTATCGTTCCTAGGTCACCAGTACGCAACCATCCATCCTCCGTAAACGACTGAGCTGTAGCCTCTTCGTTCTTGTAGTAACCCATCATTACATGCTCGCCACGCACTTGAATCTCACCTACGCCCTCGGCATTCGCATCCGCTATACGGGCTTCCATCAGTCCGTCCAATACTTGACCACATGATTGAGCACGAAATTCCTCCCAATGTGTAAAACTGATCAACGGAGCCGTCTCCGTCATGCCATAGCCAATCGTCAATGGGAACTTGATTCGACGCAAGAAGGCCTCGACCTCTGCGTTCAATGGCGCACCACCAATAATCACCTCCTTAAACTCGCCACCAAAAGCTTCCATCAATTTCTCACGAATCTTACCCAATACCACTTGATCTAACAATGGCACTTTCAGCACCCAGCTCACAGGAGTCTTACTGATCTGTGGCTGAATCATCTTCTTGTAGATCTTCTCCAAGATCAATGGCACACTCAATATCACGGTTGGCTTCACATCAGCAAATGCCTTCAACAAGATCTTTGCCGATGGTGTACGACCAATTAGATAAGTATGTCCACCCGCTGCCAAACATGCCAAGAAGTCAAACGCACATCCATACGCATGCGCTAATGGCAAGAACGCTACGTGGCGGCAACCTGGGAATACCAATCCCGTCTTAAATCCAAACAATATATTGCCCGCCAATGCATTCGCTGGAGTCATCACACCCTTACTAAAGCCCGTTGTGCCTGAGGTATAATTGATTGACGCCAACTCCGCATTGCTGCGCTCGGCATACTGGATATCCTCCTTGCTAAAGCCATTTGGATACTTTTCTGCAAACAATTCCTCGATGGTCATCTTATCCACGGCTTGCTCCATCGGCAAACGGCTGATGATCATATCCATATTGTTGAGCGAGAGTACTGCTTTCAGGTCTGGTACTTGCTCCGCATCGATATTCTCCCAAATCAAATCGGTAATAAACAGCAACTTACTCTCCGAGTGATTCACAATATGAATAGCATCATTCGCCTTAAAGTCTTGCAGTATCGGTACGATAATTGCACCATAAGTCACTGTCGCCAGGAAAGTGGTCACCCAGTTCGCATTATTCTTGCCCATCACAGCCACTTTGTCGCCTTGCTCAATGCCAGCTTGCTTAAATAGCAAATGCACCTTAGCGATATTCTCTGCCAATTGTGCATAGGTCAGGGTATTGGTAGTGCCATAATCGGTCACGGCTTCCAATGCCCAATTCTCACGAAACGACTTCTCGTAAATCTTTATCAGATTCTCTTCTGGTTTAGTTAGCATATTATTGTACAATTATTTTCGTTCATTATTTAATTCTCCATAGGCAATGGCATCTCCAATAGCCCTTCTTCCATTTGTGGAGCGGCTTGCCTCACCGAGATGATCGAATCCACCACATACTGGCTATTGCCGCGCCATGGCAAAGTGCCCAAGTAGCGCTTCCAATGCAACTTGATCTGACGACTAGAGTTGCTATCTATCTGCTCAGCCACATGCTCATCCACTACCGAGAACTTAAACTCATTCGACTGAATCGTAGCACTCGTGTTGTGCGAGTTATAACCTGTCTGGATCATCTTGCCCTCGTAGGTCTTAAAGACAAAACCCTCACGTTGGAAATAGTTGATATCCCCCTCGTTCGTGCCTTCGCTATATACAAAGAAGAATTTAAAATACACAAATACCGCCAAAGCGAGCAACAATACGCTCACGATGCCTGTCACTATTTTACCTCCTGTATTCATATCCTTAGCTTTTAATATTAAACTTTCAACTATTTAGCCACAAAGAGCGTGCAAAGGTACAAAAAAAAATCGGATTATGCAAATCATTCTGCATTTTATCCGATTTTTTAATAAATATTTAATTTATTACAGCACTTTACATCCCACCAATCGATCATACCGTCCGCCAAATGGTGTATAGTACACCCACACCGCATACGCATTCTCTGTCTGCCAATGCGAACCCTCCAGTGGCAAACTCGTTACCCCATTCTTACCCATCACATAATACATATAGTCGTATCCGCCTTGCTTCAAATACGCAAACAGATAATAGCATTTCTGCTCCGCATCATAAGCCATTCTATTCTGCGCACTCATCTGATTACCAAATGCTTCGCCACCCACAAACACATGCCCATCCATCACATACTCATCCACAGGCAGCACAAAATGTACCCACATATATTCCGCCTCGGTATCCACATAATCCGTCTTCTCGCAGTTCACCAACCATTGTCCATTGGCATCCCTTTCCGTTACATAGGGCAAGCCCTCACGACCCGCATTCCTGTTCTTGGTGCCGCGAACCTCATCTATATCAAGCAAAGCATGGTATTCGCCCTGAGCATACTGCACCCTATCCACATGATAACCTGCATAATACGTTGAATAAATATCAAAGTGTCGGTACTCATTTCCGCCCTCAAAGATAAGCGATTTCTGGTTTATATAGCGCAGTCTGTTGGGCTCCACAAAAGTCGGTTTCTCCAACACCACCTGATTATCCCAACGTCCGTTTTGCTCCACCACCAGTTTCACATCTCCTGCATCACGCACGTTCAGCGCCTTGGTCTGCACATCGATATCCAACTGCTGATACCTGCCGTTGAGTTCGATATCCGTATTTGCTCTGATATTCGCCTCAATGCCCACCAGCGGCTCCACCACCCGCAGGCAGACCTCTGCCACTACCCTATCTTGATCGCCATCTTCGTAAATCTGCACCACATAGTTGCCGCTCGCTTTCAGCTGCATATCTTCGTTAGGAAACGCAAACGAGTAGTGCGTATATGCTTGTTGGGTATTCATCGAGTGCTCATAATCCACGATGTCGGCGGTTGTGAAACCGTCCACATATTCATAACTACTGATGTCGCTCTTAGTCCAATCTCTGTTGCAATGCAGCACGCGATAGCTGTATTGGTGCACATCATGGCTCATCTCGTCGAAGCTAATCTCCAAAGTATTCTCCGCTTCGCTGCCGTCGATCACGCCGCTCTCAGTGAGCACCAGATACGGTCTGCTGACCGTACCCGATGTCTCCAATGCTTCTATCATATATCGCATACGCAGCATGCGTATGTCGCTGTCCATCACTTGTGTCCTGTGCTGTGCCTGACTTCCCATCGCCATCACCAGCAATATAACTATCCATATTTTCCTCATATGCATATATCTTTCTCGCCCAAAATAGCAGTTTATCGTGTTACCCTCATTTTGTTTTGCACTCCAAATGCGACATAGTTGCATTTCCTTAGAGCAAAAACAAAATATACCCTCGATTTTTAATTATTTTTATAGGCACATTGTGCCGTATTTTTGTTTCAAAAATTGTCGTGCTCCTTACCGCATCACCACGATCCAGTTCGTAGGATAATCATGCCCCTTTGGATGCAATATATGCACCTGCCCATCCTCATCCCTATAGAACGAATGATTCCACCCTGCACCCATATCCATGTATAGCGCCTGCTCCACACCTACATCCAATAGCGCTTGCAGATAGTTCTGATATGCCATCTCCTCGCGGTTGGCCATCACGTAGAATCGTCCCTCCTTCTGACATAGCGAACGGAAGTGCTCCACCCTGTCCATTGGTTGTATCTTATACGCATATATAGCCCCATTTTTAATCACCCAATGCTGGGTAAATGCCATGCCACCATGCTCCACGGCACTATCTAGCACCTCCTCGCATGGGAAACTGCATATTTTCTTACCTAACAACCTGCCATTCAAATCCTTACCATCCCATACGAATAGCGCATATCGCTCTGCGAATGGGATACCGTCTTTATCTTCCAGATGTCCTTCGTATAATATTCCACCCGAGATATGCGGTCCAAGGATATTGCTATGTTCGAAGTGATCCAGGCATTGACCTGTGAAGGCGGCAGCTGCACATAGTAGGACATTTTCTTGTGTCGTGTCGGGCATTTGTCCGCATGCCAAGTCCATTGGGCAGTCGGTAATATCATAGATATTGAGCAGCTCAGTGCTATCTACGTTCATGGGGTATGTTAGTTGATTGGACATATTGGTATTATCGTTATTGAATGCTCTTCCGATGGCAGCAATGATAGCCGCTCCAGCGATGCATGCTAGTGTCCGAATGAGTGTCTTTTTCATAGATGCTTTCTCTCCTACAATTGCAGTTGATTATTTCTCTCCCAAAATTAGAATTTATTATAAAAAATTACTCAAAATTATTAGAAACAGCTAATTGTGCTCCTTGCCTTTAAACCCTAAACAGTAGGCACAAAGTGCCGTATTTTTGTTTAATTAGTTCAATTCGCCGTTCCTATAATAATTTTTGGTTTAATTTTCTATAATTTTTGTTTATATTATTCCACTTCCGCCGACAAAATTACAAAAATTTACCCAAATACGCAAAAATATTTGCATATTTCCGAAAAAAGCAGTACTTTTGCACCCGAATTCAGCAATGTCCGCTGACTCGCTGCCATTGTGGCTCAGTTGGTAGAGCAACGCATTCGTAATGCGTGGGTCGCCGGTTCGAGTCCGGCCAGTGGCTCAAAATAAGAAGGAGAGGGGTTAATCCTCTCCTTCTTATTTTTATTTTGCCACCTATTTTTTGAGCCTAAGCCTACTTCCCCACAAACGCTCTCTCCAAGCTCTGCGAGATATTGATCATAAAGTCGCCCATATGCTCAAGCTCGTTGATAATATCGATATAGTACACGCTCGTTTGGTAGTTCTTGTCGTTGTCCTCCAGCGCCTCAATCTCTGCCTCACGCAGTTCGTTACGCAGCACATTGATTTGCTCCTCCGCGTGATATGCATTCGCAATACTGCTTAGCGTACCCTCGTGCGCCGCAGTCAGATTGGCAATCATCACCTCGTAGGCGGTATCCACTTTTGCCAGCATCAGATTAATCTTCTCTACTGTTGCCTCATCAAAAGTTTTCTTATGCTCGTTGCGACGGCTCAACATACGGCTGATAGCCTCGCCCGAATCGCCCAAGGACTCCAACTCGCCAATAATCTTGTACATCGCCTTAATCTTCATGCTCGTCGCCTCACTAATATCACCTGCCGATACGCCGTTGAGGAAAGCAGCTATCTCGTACTCGATGCGGTCACTAATCTCTTCGTATTTTACCAACTTCTCGCGCAGCTCGTCAAAGTGCTTAGCGTCCGCAGCGATAGCCTGCTTAGCATAACCCAACCCATTACGAGAGATTTGTGCAAAGTGGATAATCTCATCAAACGCCTGCTCCGCAGCCAACTCTGGCGTAGCCAATGGGCCCGCAGAGATATACTTGAGGCGGAATGGCTCTTTGTCTTGGGTCTTTGGCTTAATAATCCACACCACGGCTTTCTCAATGAGCTTGATAAACCAAATGAGTATCAGCGTATTGATGGTATTAAACAGCGTGTGCAACATACTCAGTCCGTACAATGCCGCTGTGCTCGTATCTGCACTACCCTCCACTACTGCAAAGCCCTCTGCTGCAGGGTTTGGCAAACCAAACAACTCAATAATCTTACCCACCAAGGCGGTAAATGGTTTGAACAATATCAACGCCCAAATCACACCAAACACATTAAAGATCGTGTGTGACATCGCCGCACGTTTCGCTTGGGTATTACCCACAGAGGCTGCGATATTCGCTGTGATGGTCGTACCAATATTCTCGCCCAACACCATCGCACATGCCATGTGGAAAGGTATCCAACCCATGCTGAGCATAATCAGCGTGATGGCCATCGTCGCAGAAGAAGATTGCAGCACCAATGTCAGTACCGTACCAAAGGCCAAGAACAGCAGTACCGAACCAAAGCCGTGGCTTGCCCAAGTGGTCACAAACTCCAGCACTTGTGGGGTCTCACGCAAGTCGGGCACGGAGTTCTTCATGAACGACAGACCCAAGAACAAGAGCGAGAAACCGACGATCAACTCGCCAATGTTCTGGCGTTGGTTCTTCTTCGAGTTCGAGAATAGGAAACCGAGCAACATCATAGGCACCGCCAAGAGCGAAATGTCGGCTTTGAAGCCCAAGAAGGCCACCATCCATGCGGTAACGGTCGTACCGATATTCGCACCCATGATCACGCTGATAGCTTGAGCCAAAGTCAGCAGACCCGCATTCACAAAGCTCACCACCATAACCGTGGTCGCGGACGAGGATTGAATAACGGTCGTCACGCCAAGACCAGTCAGCACACCTTTGGCTGGGTTAGAGGTCATAGCAGACAGGAAACTGCGCAGTTTATCGCCTGCGGCTTTTTGAAGTCCAGAGGACATAAGATTCATTCCGTAGAGGAACATTCCGAGCGCTCCGAGGAGCGTAAAGATTTGTAAAATTCCCATAACTTTGTATGTTGAAAAGTTTTAAAAGTTTTAAGAGTTTTAAAGGTGATTCGAATCTCTTATTTCAAATCCGGTGCAAAAGTACTGCTATATTATTATATAGGTGTGAAGAAAATATTAAGAAATTGTTAAATTTTATTGTGGTTCTTCTGCAATTCCGCAACCATCTGCTCCAAGTCCTGCTGATAGTCTTCTTTCCAGGCGCTACGGATGGTGAGGATAGGAGAGACTATCTCGATATTCTTCATCTGCTCCAGCATGCTGCATATCGTTTTGCCTGCCGTAGGTGCCCAAGTACCGTTCTCCACTATGCCTACCCTGCGCGATTGGTAGCCCTTGATGCCCAACTTATACAAAAACTCATGCATTGGCGGAAAGACACCGCCATCATAACTCGCCGCACACAGCACCATCTTGCCAAACCGAAAGGCCTGACTCACCGCCTCCGACATATCCGAACGGCATAAGTCTATTTCCTTGACCTCCACGCACTTACTACGTAATTGCTCTGCGATACGATGCGCTACCGCAGCTATATTGCCATAGATTGAAGCATGTGCTACCAGCACGCCGTTTGTCTCTACCTCGTAGCGGCTCCAAATGCCATACAAACGCAAGGCCTTTGCGACCTCGTTGCCTTCCAACACACAGCCATGCAAAGGGGCGATACGCTGAATATCAAAGGCTTGTATCTTCGCCAAAGCGGTCGCCACTTGTGCGCCATACTTGCCGCAGATATTGATATAATACCTACGTGCCTCGTCTATCCAATGTGCTGAAAACGCCGAATACACCCCAAACGAGCCAAACGCATCAGCAGAGAAGAGCGTCTTCTCTTCGGGAAGATAGGTCATCAGCACATCAGGCCAATGCACCATGGGTGCGCTAACGAAGTGCAAAGTCAGTCCACCCAGGTCCAACGAATCACCCTGTTTAACCATGAGGGTATGCGCAGGTTGATAGCCGAACTGCTCCAAGAACTGGAGCGCCGCGCGACTGGCAACAATAGTAGCATGGGGATATTTCTCTAAGAACGCCCCTATCGAACCGCTATGGTCGGGTTCGGTATGCTGAATGATGAGATAATCGGGCGTGCGAAGGGACAGTTCAATCTTCTGAAGCCACTCCGCAGTCTTGCGTTTATCCACACTATCCATCACAGCCACACGCTCACCCAAAAGCAGATAACTATTGTAGCACATGCCGTTAGGGAGCGGGTACTGACTCTCAAAGAGATCTAAACTCGCATCATCGCAACCGATGTATTGAATTCTATTGTTTAGTTTGTTAGTTAGATTTGTATCCATAGTATATCCTATTTATATCCGTTATACAGAGTACTATTCAAAATCCGTGCAAAAGAAGCATCAGTCTATCATTTTTGAAAATATTGCTCGCTATACTTGCTTAATTCAAAAAAAAGCAGTAACTTTGCACCGCAAAATAACAAAATTAACATTTTCGCCTATGAACACCAGCACCGTAAAGGCGGTGCATTACATAATATCAGCATTATTGCTAAGGACTTGGGATTTTGAAAACTGGACACTTTCAAACACATTACAAACCAAGAACAAGGCTTTGCTCACGCCTAGCGTGGGTCTTGTTCGTAAATATTTGGTTTGTAAAGGTAGTCCAGAATCCTCAAAATCCCACATATTGAAAAATAAGTTCCGCGCTTTTTTTATGACATTAACTAATAATCTTTTTACTACAATGAAAACAAAAAACATTCTTTTTGGTGCATCTCTAATGATTGCAGCACTAACATTAAGTTCTTGTGGAACTATTGGAACTATGTACAATTACATTCAAATTCTTAGTACAAAACCCGTGAACAATTTGAGCAACACCTCAATTGTCAATGGAGGAATACTCTACGAGGATGACTATTGTGCAATCTTTTACAAATTCTGGGATAACGGTGGCGATGCTGGATTTGAGTTTTATAACAAAACAAACCAAATCATATACTTAGATCTTAGTAAAACATTTTTTGTTAAGAATGGTATTGCGTATGATTACTATAAAGATAAAACCATTACAGATACAAAAACGACTAATGCGTCATCCAGCAATACATATGGATATGGATTATCTTCAACGCGTTCCTACTCCGCTTCCATCTCACAATATTATGCGGGTAATTTTGGGTATTTGCCAACTACGACATTTTCACCTATTGCGTCTAGTGCGAATTTAGGTGCATCAAAATCATATGGAGCATTATTGTTCGGTTCTGCAACCGCAACTACAACTCTCGGGCATTCAACCAGTGTGTCTATTTCAACGAATCCAATATTAGCAATACCACCAAAATCTTCAAAATTCATTAATAATTTCTCAATTATGTCGAATGAATTCGTCAACTGTGATTTAAAATACTATCCAGACGGAAGTGATAAAATAACCTTTGATCAAGAAAATACTCCACTTACTTTCTCTAACTATATTACTTTCAAAGTAGGAGATAGTTCGCAACTACAGAGTGTTGAAAACAAATTCTATGTGCACGAAATCGCTAATTATGTTGAACAAGATGTTACTGATTATGTAGAGCGCGACAAAACATGTGAAAATATTTTAACTCCAAATGAAATAAAATCTCAGAAATATGAGCCAAAAATCTATGACGCCTATATTACAGTTGGTAATGAGTCTTCGTTCTATATGACATATAAGGTTTTGAGCAGTAGTAGATTGTATAAACGACAACATCCTGGATTGTATTGGAGTAATACATATAATGGCTACACAAAGGGAGAATCACAATCCATGTTTTTTGTTCCAACACAAAGTAAGGAATAAAAATGATATACACTACAAGCGGGAAGCGATTAACAAATCACTTCCCGCTTGCTTTCTGTTAATCCGCTACCTTTGCGCAAGGATTAGTTAACCTTTAGTTAACCCTTAGTTAAGATTACAGATTTTATCACAACAAAAGTTCGGTATCCCTTCGGAATGCTAACGGAGTGATAACGGTATTGTAAGGATATTGCAAAGGTATTATATAAACCCGTTATGAACCCGTAATTGGTAGGGAACGTGCCTCAAAGACCTACTGCCCCATCAATAGATACCACGTGTATAGCACAAAACTTGCTACCATCAGCAGTCCGCCTACTCTGTCAATCTTGCCCTTGAAGCCAAAGAGCAACGGGAATGCAGCAGCGGCAATCATGACCGCATAGTCCACAATCGTAATATCCGCAGAAACCAAAGGCATGACTTGCGAGCTAACACCCAAAATCAGCAAGATATTGAAGATATTTGAGCCCACTATATTGCCCAATGCCAGCTGGGTATTCTTCTTGCATGCTGCTGCCACAGAGGCTGCCAATTCAGGCAAAGAAGTGCCACAAGCAATCAACGTGAGCGAAATAATCGCATCGCTAACACCCCACGACTTAGCAATCACAATAGCATTATCCACAAAGAAATCGCAACTCGTAATCAGCAATGCCAAACCACCGACAATCTTCAGCAATGCTACCCACAATGCAAGGATAGGTTCTTTGGTCTCTGCGGGAGCCTCGTCAGTAGTGTTTTGCTTATCACGGGCGAAAGAGTACCACATATAGCCCACGAAAAGCAACAAAAGAATGATTCCATCCACGCGACCAATCGTAGCGGGTGTGCCGTTGAAGAAGTTCAATGCCAAGAGGGTGAGAATAACCGAAACGCCAATACAAAACGGTATCTCAAATGTCATGTTCTTGCGGTCGATAGCAATCGGGAAGCAGATAGCCGTGAGACCAAGAATACCCAAGACATTGAAGATATTAGAGCCCACCACATTGCCAATAGCCACATCGGCATTGCCTTTCAAGGCGCCAAAGAAGCTAACCACCAACTCGGGCATACTGGTACCGATACCCACAATGGCGGCACCAATCACGAAATCAGAAACCTTGTAGCGGCGAGCCACAGAGACCGATCCTGCTACCAAAAACTCAGCACCGAACACGATGCCAACTAACGAGATGATAAGAATGAGGTATGACATAATTATATTGGTTTTAGATCACTTCGTTGTTAGATGTTAGACCACTGCGTTGTTAGAACGCTTCGCTGTTAGATTCTAAGAATCTATCAGCCCGCAGGGCGGTCTAACAGTCTATAAGACGGTCTATCTTCTAAGCTCTAATTTACAATTTCTGTGCAAAAGTAGCAGGAATTTATTACGCAAGTATGAAAAAGTTGTTAAGAAATTATTAATTCGCACAAATAATATGGAGATATGCATAATTTTTGCTACCTTTGCAGCATAAAACGAAATAATATTTCGTAATGAGAGAATTGCGCTACATATTGCTCCTATTGGTAATTGGACTCAATGCCACTTGGCAGAGAGCCGACGTGCCTGTGCAAGCAGATGCTTCAAGCCCCTCGGCGAGCGAGAGCTGTATGCCATCCGTATTCCACAATACATTGGAGGACTATGCTAAACGACTGCAACAGCAATATGATTGGACGGATGCCCTCACTTCGTATCAGATAGGCACACGAAGCGAAGATAATCGCTTGCGCTCGCGCCGTCAGGAACGCGTATCCTCCTCGTGGCAAGTGCGTGCACATGTAGAAGATTTGCATGCCGTATTGCGATACGAGGCAAACCGTATCGCTCACAATATCAATCGGATAGTGGCAAAGTCACGCATAATGCCACTTAGTTTGCCGAAAGAACATATATCCTTCCCATTTCATAGTTTTTGGTAGTTATCTAACCTATATCCAATAGGCGCAGCCGTCCAATATCCAATAGGCAGAACGCCGTCCGATAACTATAAGTTTAACTATCAAAACATACAACAACTATGACTGATTTAACAATGATTCTGCTTGCCTTGGGCATGGTAGCAGTCTTTATGGGTCCTTTCTTTGTGATTAGTGCCATCAAAGACCGCAAGGAAGCTAAACAAAAGCAAGAAGAAAACGAAGAAAAATAAAACCATAAAATAACCGATATAACCCTCAAAAGTCAACACACTTTTGAGGGTTATTTAGATAATCAACCTAAAACTTTCTAATCATTTGTTTTGGGAAATTCCAACCCACTTACCCAACTCAATAAAACCAACGATTTATGCAATTTTTTACCATTAAATTACCATTTTACAAACTATAACTTGCATATCTCATAAAAATGTAGTACCTTTGTAGGCAAAATGACATCACAGCTCTTAGTTATATTATTTACATTTTTTGTTCAGTTCACCGATAAGGTGGGCAGTGAGCGCGTGTGCCTAAGCGATGTAGCAATGGAGATGCGCGAGCAACGAGGAATTGCCATTGATTCGTTGGATTATGAGGTATCGCCTATCTATTTGGACTCGGTGAGATCCATGGGAGCAAAAGTGCTGCACACATCGCGATGGATCAATGGAGCGACTGTGACAACAAACCTCCAAACGATTGCCCAAATTGAAGCATGCGACTTTGTGGATACAGTCTATCTTACAAGAGAAGAAGAGGGATTACTCCCCTTGGGAAAAGCTTCAGTATCCCTTCGCAAACGAATGGTAGAAGAAAATAGTTTGCCGAGTGATCCCCCACCACCTGCCAGCATAGAGCAATTGGATCAACTCAACCTGCTACCACTCCACCAAGCAGGCTATAGAGGCAAGGGCATACGTATTGGAGTGGCTGATGGAGGATTCTACAATGCTAACACCATGTCTGCACTGCCTAAAGCACAATGGTTAGGATATGCCGATTTCACGGATGATGAAGATGATTTCTTTGGTAGCACAGGCAATCATGGAACCTTGTGTGTAGGCGCTATCCTAGCAAGCCAATCGGACTATGAAGGTGCTGCAGTGGAAGCCGAATACTTCCTCTTCCGCACCGAAGAGCAATACACCGAAAGCCCTAAAGAGCTTGATAACTGGGTAGCAGCCATTGAAATGGCTGATTCCTTGGGGTTGCATATTGTTTCTACCTCATTGGGATATACCACCTTTGATGACGAGCAATTCGATTTCACTTACGCCGATATGGATGGTCGTATCTCTCGTGGTGCACAAGCCGCAGCAATTTCCGCACGCAAGGGTATGTTATTGGTGGTAGCAGCAGGTAATGATGGCAACAAAGCATGGCATTACCTATCTACCCCAGCCGATGCAGATAGTATTTTGACGGTAGGTGCCGTGGATATAGATGGTGAGATAGCAGCATTCTCATCGTTTGGTCCATCGGCTGACGGACGAGTAAAACCTGAGGTATGCGCAGTGGGTAAACAGACATCATTGCTCAATCCGAGTGATGGGTGGGTCATGACTGGCAATGGAACTAGTTTTGCCTGTCCGCTAATAGCAGGTGCAGCAGCCTGTCTATGGTCAGCATTGCCCACAGCAAGCAATATGGAAATACGTGAGCGTATCATTCGCTCTGCTGACCGCTACACAACGCCCCATGAGCAATATGGATATGGCATACCCGACCTATGGGAAGCCTATGGCAAAGGTACTGGAAATAATCTGCCTCGCGTGGATGACTACCACGCATACGAGATAGAGAAAATATGGTATAATGGACAATTATTCATCAAAAAAAATAACACCTTATATAATATATTAGGAACCAATATTACAATACATTAAACAACTATGAAATTTACTCACTTACACGTACACTCACATTACTCTGTGCTCGACGGCATGAGCAAAGTACCCGATTTGGTGGATAAAGCCATTAAGATGGGTATGCCCGCTATCGCATTGACCGACCACGGATGCATGTATGGCATCAAGGAACTCCTTGACTACACTAAAAAAACTAACAAAAAACTCAAAGAGAAGGCGAAAGAAGAAGGTACCGAGTTTGTGCCTTTCATACCGATTGTAGGCGTAGAAGCCTACTGCGCACGTCGTAGTCGCTTGCAACGCGACAAAGACTTGAAAGCTGTGAATGCAGAAGGCAAAGCATATATCGTGGACCAAAGTGGTTGGCACCTGATATTGCTAGCCAAAAACATGCAAGGTTATCGCAATCTGTGTAGGATTGTGAGTGCTAGTTTTATGGAAGATAGTTACTATCGTCGTCCACGTATTGATCGCGACCTCTTGGAAGAGTTTCATGAAGGATTGATATGCTGTTCAGCGTGCTTGGGTGGTGAGTTGCCACAGAAGATTATGGAGGGTATGTCCGCTATGGGAGGTGAAAACGGAAATGTTAAAAGTGAAAACTTTTTTCAAGCAGCAGAGGAAACGATTGAGTGGTACAAGAACCTATTTGGCGAAGACTATTACATTGAGATTCAGCGCCATCAAACCACTAAGCCAGGAGCAGACCAGCACGTATATCAAGTACAGCGCGAAGTCAATCCCGTATTGGTGGAATTGGCAAAGAAACATGGGGTGAAGGTGATAGCCACGAACGATGTACACTTTGTGGAGGAAGAGCATGCAGAGGCACACGACCATTTGGTATGCGTAAGCACCAACCACTTTATTGACGATGAGAACCGCATGCACTACACCAAGCAAGAGTGGCTGAAATCACCCGAACAAATGGCAGAGATATTCAGCGATATCCCTGAAGCATTGGAGAATACACAAGAGATTGTGGATAAGGTGGAGATATACGACATTGACTCGGGACCAATCATGCCAAAATTCCCTATTCCAGAAGAGTTCGGCACTGAAGAGAGTTATCGCGATAAATTCACAGAGCAAGACCTATTTGAGGAGTTTACACGCGATGAGCACGGCAATGTGGTGCTCAATGAGGAGCAAGCCAATGAGAAGATTAAGAAGCTTGGTGGATATGACAAACTATATCGCATCAAGTTGGAAGCTGATTATTTGGCGCACTTGGCATACAAAGGTGCTCACGAGCGTTATGGCGAAACACTGACAGAGGAGCAAGAGGAGCGTATTAAATTTGAACTGCATATCATGAAGACGATGGGTTTCCCTGGTTACTTCTTGATTGTGATGGACTTTATCCGTGCAGCACGTGAGGAGTTGAGTGTGAGTGTAGGTCCTGGTCGTGGTAGTGCCGCAGGATCGGTAGTAGCATACTGCCTGAGAATCACCGACTTAGACCCTCTGAAGTACGACCTACTGTTTGAACGTTTCTTGAACCCAGACCGCATCTCCCTACCCGATATTGATACTGACTTTGATGATGCTGGTCGTGGAAAAGTGTTGGATTGGGTGAGCGATAAGTATGGACATACACAGGTGGCACATATCATCACCTATGGTACGATGGCAACCAAATCTGCCATTGCGGATGTAGGACGTGTTCAACGTATCCCTTTGCCTCGCGTGAATGAAATTAAGAGTTATATCCCAGATCGCAGTTTCCCTGATAACATCAAGGATGAGAAAGGCAAATCGCCTAAGGTTAATCTTAAGAACTGCTACAAGTATGTGGATGAATTGCGCATGCTGCTGAATGGTGATGAACCACAAATTCGCAATATGCTCACCTACGCAGCACAATTGGAAGATACGATTCGTCAAGTGGGTGTACACGCCTGCGGTGTGATTATTGGTGCGGATGATTTGACAAAGTTTGCTCCGCTAAGTACAGTGGAAGATCGCGAATCGGGTAAGCGTGTATTGGTGACGGAATACGATGGCCACGTGGTAGAAAGTGTGGGATTGATTAAGATGGACTTCTTGGGACTGAAAACACTGACTATTATCAAGGAGTGTTTGCAAAATATCTTCAAAGCACATGGCATCAGCATTGATATTGACCACATTCCTATTGATGATGCGGAGACATACAAGTTGTTCCAAGAGGGACGAACAGTAGGTGTATTCCAGTTTGAGTCGGCAGGTATGCGCAAGTATATGAAGGAGCTGAAGCCTACTGTGATAGGTGACCTGATTGCTATGAACGCCCTCTATCGCCCTGGTCCAATGGATTATATTCCGCAGTTTATCCGTCGTAAGCATGGTCTAGAGCCTGTGACATACGATATACCTGTGATGGAGAAATACCTGAAGGACACCTATGGTGTAACGGTATATCAAGAGCAGGTGATGTTGCTATCTCGTTTGTTGGCCAACTTCACTCGTGGCGAGAGCGACCAGCTGCGTAAGGCAATGGGTAAGAAGATCATGGCAATGCTGGCAGAGTTGAAACCAAAGTTCATCAATGGCGGTAAGAGCAACGGACACGATGAGAAAGTGCTTGAGAAGATTTGGGCAGACTGGGAGAAGTTTGCATCGTACGCGTTTAACAAATCGCACGCTGCTTGCTACTCGTGGGTGGCATACCAGACCGCTTATCTCAAAGCTCACTACCCTGCCGAGTTTATGGCAGCCAACTTGACTGTGGCGAAAGATGACATCAAAGATGTGACGAAGTTCATGGACGAGTGTAAGGCGATGAAAATTAGCGTATTAGCACCTGATGTAAATGAGTCGGAGATGAACTTCACCGTCAATAGCAAAGGTGATGTGCGTTTTGGTTTGGGCGGCGTGAAAGGCGTTGGCGAAGGTGCTGTAGAAGCGATTATCAACGAACGTGAGAAGAATGGTAAGTATAAAGATTTGTTCGACTTCTTAGAACGTGTTAATCTACAATCATGCAACCGCAAGACGGTGGAGAGTTTGGCACTGGCTGGTGCTTTTGACTGCTTTGATGGGTTCTATCGCGAGCAGCTATTTGATACCAATAACAAGGGTGAAAATATGCTGGAAGTAGTGATGCGCTACGGTAACCGTTATCAACAAGACAAACAGGAGCAATCTATTACGTTGTTTGATGGTTTTGGAGGATTAGGTGTAGAGGTGCAACGTCCAGAACTGCCAGTGGTGCCTCGTTGGTCAAGCATCGAACGACTTAACAAAGAAAAAGACCTTATCGGCATTTTCCTATCGGCACACCCATTGGATGAATGGGAATTTGAAGTGCGCGAGATGTGCAATATCACAGCAGAAGAGATGAATCAGTTCGATGCATGGAGTTCACCAACTGCGCGCAACGCCGCTACCTCGCAAGACAACGATAGCGAAGAAGATGATGAAGAAAAAGAGAAACTCACTCCTAATCAGTGGATTGAGAAACGTGCTGGACAACCATTGCATATGGGCGGTATTATAGTGGCAGCAGAAGACCGTATGTCGCAAAAGGGTAACCCATGGGGTAAATATACGATTGAGGACTATACTGGCAGCTATCAGTTTAGCGCATTTGGCGAGACTTACCAACGTTTCGCTGCATTGCTCAAGCCCAATGTATATGTATATTTATCTGGCGTGATGCAACAACGAGGTGCACACATGAAGTGGTTTAAGCCCAAACCTGTAGAAGAAGCTGAGTATGAGTTTGCATTGCAACAAGTACAACTGATACAAGAGGCGCAAAAGGATTTGCAAAGCGTTACCTTGCAAATACCAATTGAGAATGTACAACCAGACTTGATTGATAGTTTGTCGGATATGACCCAACAACATGCAGGTACAACTCCGTTGCATGTACAGATATTCGACACCATCAAACAAAATGTGATAACATTCAATGCGAGCCCAATCCGTATGAATCAAGCGTTCTTTCACTGGTTGAAAGAACTGCAAGCGGATGAGGTACTGCAATACAAGGTGAATTAGGAGAGTAAAAAACTCTTTGATTTCGAATCTGCTGAAACTATCTAAATACGACAAATTCCCACTTAAGAGTGAACTTTTGTTTGTTTTGTTTGTATATGTGCGTATTTTTTTGTACCTTTGCGCGTTTTTTGTGTTTCAACAAATTCGAAAATAATAATAGATAACAATATAAAGATATAACAGAATGGATAAAAACACGTGGATTGGCTTTCTTTTAATAGCCGCAATTATTGTAGGATTTTCATTTATCAATCGCCCTTCTAAGGAGGAATTGGCTGA
The DNA here is from genome assembly GCA_017546705.1 of Paludibacteraceae bacterium. GTDB lineage: Bacteria > Bacteroidota > Bacteroidia > Bacteroidales > Paludibacteraceae > Colicola. The sequence goes on along the minus strand of JAFYSB010000069.1, from coordinate 25,415 downwards.
GCGTCAACGAGTACAAGACTCCATAGCGATGGTTCGTCTCCAAGAGGCAGAGGCTCAATTGCTATCACAGCAAATTGCGCAAGAGCTTGAGAGCAAGAATGCGGACAACGTAAACGAAGCTCAGTTGGCAGAGCAAGTAGCATCCTTATATGGTGCATTCGCTCCTGCTGCAAAAGGCGAAGAAGGTATCATCACATTGGAGAATGAAAAAGTACGTATTGGCATTGCTCAACGAGGTGGTCGCATCGCAAAAGCTGAATTGAAGGAATACAAAGCTTATGGCGATAGTGTAAACAACCTCTGCCTCTTCCAAGGCGAAGAGAGCAGTTTGAACTTTACACTCATTACCAATAATAGCCGTATTCTCTCAACCGAGAACCTATACTTTACTGCTGTAGGCCAATCAACCGATGCTGATGGCAATACAACACTCACAATGCGCCTCCATACGAATATAGAAGACTGCTATATGGATGTGGTATATACCTTGCCAGCAGACGATTATATGGTGAGCATGAGTATCCAGCCACACAATATGCAATGGGCTTTGGCACAAAACATGGCAGCGCTGGAAATGCATTGGAATCAGATGATTCCTCAACAAGAGAAAGGTCGTAAGTTCGAGGAGAAATATGCACAACTACAATATATGTTTGTAGGTGGTGATATCGAAAAACTCTCTGAGGTCAAAGCCGATCGCGCTAAAGAGTCTGCACGTTTGAAATGGATTGGCTACAAGGATCAGTTCTTCTCTACGGTATTGATTGCTCAAGATGGCTTTGAGTCCACACAAATGGAATCAACTCCACAAAACGCGTTGAGCCGCTATATCAAGGAATATAAGACTATTGCAAGCTTGCCATTTGATATTACAGGCAAACATACAACGGACTTGAAATACTATCTCGGTCCTAACCACTACAACACCCTCAGAGCATACGATAAAGATGTAGAGAAAGGTGAGAAATTGCACCTCAACGAGCTCGTACCATTAGGTTGGAAGTTGGTATCTTGGATTAACAAAGCATTGGTGATTCCTATGTTCGACTTGTTTATGTCATGGGGCTTGCATATCGGTATTGTCATCTTGCTGATGACATTGGTTATCAAGCTGATTATCTTGCCATTTGTCTTTGCATCTTACAAGTCAAGCGCCAAGATGCGTGTCTTGAAGCCACAACTCGATGAGATCAACGAGAAATATCCTCCAGAGAAGATGCAAGAGCGCCAACAAGCCACTATGGCATTGTATCAGAAAGCAGGCGTTAGCCCAATGTCAGGTTGCTTGCCTATGCTATTCCAATTCCCTGTATTGATGGCTATGTTCTGGTTCTTGCCAACTGCTATTGAATTGCGCGGTCAATCACTATTCTGGGCTGATGACCTATCTACCTACGATGCCATTCTCTCTTGGAGCACTCCATTACCACTACTCGGCTGGACGCACCTTAGTCTCTTCTGTCTGCTTATGACAATTGTCAATGTGGTATATACCCATATTACCATGCAAAGTCAATCCGGCGGACAAGAGATGAAGATGATGCGTTGGATGATGTATCTCATGCCAGTGATGTTCCTCGTCTTCTTCAACGACTATGCAGCAGGTTTGAGTTACTACTACTTTGTCAGCCTACTCATGACTATTATCCAAACGATGATATTCCGTTGGGCTATTGATGACAAGAAAGTATTAGCAGAGATGGAAGCCAATGCCAAGAAAAAAGGCACACAAAAGAAATCTGGTTTCGCTGCACGCTTAGAAGCTATGCAACGTGAGCAACAACGCCTCGCTCGCGAGCAAGCCAAAGCACAGATGAGACGATAATTTTAAATTATGAATTTTGAATTAAGAATTATGAACAAGATTCTTACATTAGTCCTGTGCTCAGCAATGAGCATGGGACTTTTTGCTCAAAACAACAACGTGAGTGACACAGACCAACCACACGCAACCGATAATGCGCCCGCCAACAAGGTGAGCGAAGCGAAAAAGAAGTACACCTTCGGAGATTTCTTTGATGCACTTGATTTGCCTACTGTATTGGGAGTTGGCATTACCCCAAATGGCATTGAAGGAGCTACCTTTAATTCCGCCATGCGACTGGGTTGGCGTCACCATAAGAATTATGGTACTTTCGTATATATTACCTATGATACCCATAGCAACACCTACGAGGACCTCGATTTGCAATTCGCAGGTTCTAATTTCCGCAATGCTGAGGTCTGGTATAACGAAGTGGGTATGAGCGTGGGTTATCGCTTCCCCTTAGTGAAAGATATCAAGGCTTTCTACGAGAATCCTTATTTCCATCCATGGGACTTCTATATCAGCATGCAACCTGGTGTGTCAATCGCTACGGTTAAAAATGCGACGCTGATGGAAGATAATACCTCCTATGAGATGACCAATATCGACCATATCGTACCTACCCTGCGTTTCTCAGCAGGTGTGGAATGGTTTATCTTCCATAATTTTGCAGTCTTTGCAGAGGCTGCCTACACCCAACACTTGATGCCAACCCTCATCGAACAAGCAGCACAAAAGCAAGGCAAGATTCAACATCCATCCGGACCGCTTACCTTCTCTATCGGTTTGTCGCTATTCTTCAACTAATTCCTATGAAATTACGCCTTTTTCTTGATCGATATGCGCTTATCATCGCCATGCTTATTGGTGCGATAGGCTATCCTTGGTTTAGGCATTTGGATTGGCTCTTGCCCCCGCTGATATTCTTCATGCTATTCTTCACATTCTGCAAGATCAACCCCATGGACTTGCGTCTGCGCACATGGCATTGGTTGGTATTGGGCGGGCAGTTACTGCTGACTGCCGTAGTCTATTATGGTTGTACGTTGCTCTTTTCAAGGTTCAATACCCAACTTTCAACGACTGACGTATCCATCATATCACAAGGATTGATGGTCTGCGTGATTATGCCTACAGCCACAGCAGCACCTATCATTGCAGGCAAGCTGGGAGGTAGTATTCAAAATCTCACCACTTTCAGTCTGCTGAGTAATATCGCTACAGCCATCATTGTTCCTGCCTTCTTTCCTATTGTCAACCCATCGGCCGATATAGCGTTTGTTCCTGCCATGTGGCTGATACTGCGAAAAGTAGGTCCCATGCTATTGGGGCCATTCCTGGCTGCATGGGCACTGCGATTAGGCTATGAAGGTTATTATCGACGCAAAGGAGAAACGCGACCATTTACCATCACAACCATCTGGGCAAGCATGCCATTCTACCTATGGATTGTGCTGCTGATTGTGTTGATTGCTAAGATCACTTACACGCTCCTTACCCAGGACTATTCTGGATGGGCAATTGCGTTTCTATGTGGTGGTTCGCTAATAGCATGCCTATTCCAATTTGCACTTGGAAGATGGATTGGCTGGAGTTTTCCAGCCAGCAGTCATGGTACTGACTATCAAGATATTCTCATCAATCCAGCAGCCATACACTACACACTAAATGAGAAAAGTCGTATCACTGCAGGGCAAGCTTTTGGTCAGAAGAATACTGCTTTAGGCGTATGGATGGCTCAAATGTACCTCGTGCCATTAGCATCCATCGGACCGGCGGCATACATCATTTGGCAAAACCTGCTCAACTCTTTTCAGTTATGGCATGCAGGCAAACAACGCAAAAAACACAACCTATGACCTACCAACAGACCATTGACTATCTCTATGCTTCGCAACCAGCATTTCACTTGGTCGGAGCATCGGCATACAAACCAGGATTGGACAACACCTATGCCTTGATGGCACATCTAAGCAATCCACACGAACGATTGCGCTCTGTGCATATCGCAGGTACCAATGGCAAAGGTTCTACCTCACATCTCATAGCAGCTGCGCTACAAGCAGCGGGATACAAGGTGGGACTTTTCACCTCTCCACACTTGGTGGATTTTCGCGAGCGTATCCGTATCAACGGACAGATGATTGGGCAATCGACAGTGGTCGATTGGGTAGCCAGCAATCGTACATTTTTGGACGAGCTGCGACCCTCTTTCTTCGAAACAACAATGGCCCTTGCATTCTGGTATTTCGCTGAGCAGCAAGTAGATATAGCCATTATTGAAGTAGGATTAGGCGGACGATTAGATAGCACCAATATCTTGACTCCACTACTCTCTGTGATCACAAATATCGGCATTGACCATACTGAGTTTCTAGGTACTACCCTTACGCAGATAGCCCACGAGAAGGCGGGTATCATCAAATCGCATATCCCCTGTGTGATAGGCGAAACTCACCCCGATACGCAACAAGTATTTCTTAATCGTGCACACGAGTGCGATATATTAGGTGATGGATTAGAAACGACTGATTGCCGAATATGGTTTGCTGATCAATGCGGCTATATGCGCCGTCGCCGCTTGAAAGAAGCACCCATATGTCAGTTACAAGGCTGCTATCAGGAGAAAAACCAACAAACGGCTTTTGTAGCTCTGCAAGTGCTGCGTAACCATTGTAATATTAAAATAAGCACTGAAGCGATTGCCACTGGCTTTGCTCAAGTATGCAGTTTAACAGGTTTACGTGGCAGATGGGAAATCCTATCCGAATCACCCCTCACGATTTGCGATACGGGGCATAACTCCCATGGTATTCGGTATGTGGTGGAGCAACTGAAAATGGAAAACGGAAAACTGAAAGGTGAAAACGGAAAACTGCATATTGTCTTTGGTATGGTATCGGATAAGGATATTGATGTGGTGTTGAACCTTTTACCTGAAGAGGCTGTGTATTATTTCACGCAACCTAATACCTCGCGTGCACTGCCTGCGGCTGAATTACAAGCCAAATGGCACGCACTCCACCCTATGCACAAGTACAATATGTGCTTTTATTCGGTCTGCGATGCTATTGCAGTAGCTAAACAACAAGCGACATCGGAAGACATTATCTTCATCGGAGGTAGCAACTACGTTGTGGGCGAAGCGCTGTGCACTAGTCCATCGTATCGCCTAAAGCAGAGTACATATTGAGCGTGTCGCGGTTGACAGCTTCGTGCTGCGAGAGGGTGTAGTCAGCCTTGATCTTATCCAAGATACGCTTGACAATCTCCATCATCTGACCATCTTCCGTATAATCGGCTGCACAAGCAAAATTGACACGACCTTCGGAGAGCAATTGCTGAGCAAGGGCGCGCTTCTTCTCATTGCCATAGACAGCAAAACTATGTCCGCCATTGGACTTGACTGTACGCATGCATGGCACATCCGTCTCGCCATCACCGAAATAAATCATTCGTTCGAATGGCACGGGGCGCTCATTGGAAGGCACAAACTCGTTGATACGTACACGGTCGCTGACCTCGCGGATACCCTTGTTGATCTTAAAAAGGAACTGCGTTTTCTTGGTATAATCCACCACAACTGATGGCCAACAAGCATCGCCATTGCTATCATAGAGGTAGGTACAAGCATAGATTTGCTCGAACTGCTGGGCAATAGCACAGCCTTCGATCATCTCCTTGACACCCGAACTATTGACGTAGTGCTTGACTTCGATACCAATCTGTGCTGCGTAGGCATTGATATAATCAAACCACTCAGTGACACCCGAAAAGAAACGTACTGTCTTGCCAAACTCGCGCAACATATCTCGCGTACAGCGAATACCTGCACGTTGTGCCTCAGCCTGAATGGCATACATCACCACCGCAATACCACCCGCATCATTGGTCTTGGCGATCTGGTCGCAGAGATTCCAGAATTCCGCAGGATTGGTGTAACCAATAGCTTGCAAGAGTCCGAACTCCTGCATATTGCCAGGCGCAAGGGTGCCGTCGAAATCATAAATGAGTGCTACGGTAGGGAGCATATTCAAAGGTTTAAACGTTCTAAAGGTTTTAAAAGTTTTATGGGATTTACGGGTGCAAAGGTACGGTTTTTTGTTGAATATTGCAAGAAAAAAGTGCATGAGAGTAAAATTTTAACACAAATAATTTGCAGTTGTACGATTTTTGTAGTAATTTTGCAAACGGATTTTAACCAACAATAGCATGAAAATACAATTCTTAGGTGCTGCACGCGAAGTGACTGGTAGCAAACACTTGATTACTACCGATTCGGGAACAACTATCCTGTTGGACTGCGGTATGTATCAAGGTAAAGGTATGGAAACCGATGAAGCAAACCGCGATTTGGGTTTCGATCCAAAGGATATACACTATCTATTGCTTTCGCATGCTCATATTGACCATTCGGGATTGATACCTTATATATATAGTCGCGGATTTCGCGGGAAAATCTATTGCACAGCCGCTACGCGCGACTTGTGCCAATTGATGCTGCAAGATACTGCATTTATCCAAGAGCAGGATGTGCGATGGTACAACAAGAAGATGGATCGCCTGCACAAACCCAAAATCAAACCGCTATTCGACACCAACCATGCACAACAGGTGATGAGATTGTTCCGCACTGTGGAATACGATACGCCTTATCGCATCGATGAGCAGATACAGGTACAGTTTACCAACTCAGGACATATGCTTGGATCGGCAGTTATCAGTCTGGAAATCAAGGAGAATGGCGAAGTGAAGTGTATTGCTTACACAGGTGATGTAGGTCGATTGCATAGCCATATACTGAGTACACCACAGGCTTTTCCACAATGTGATTATTTGATATGTGAGTCCACGTATGGCGACCGTTTGCACGAGGATGAGATGGTGTCGGAAGAACAACTGCTGGGAGTGGTGGAAGAGACGTGTATGTATAAGAAAGGCAAGTTGTTGATACCATCGTTCTCAGTGGGTAGAACGCAAGAGATTGTGTATGTGCTGAATGAGCTGTACAACGACGGCAGATTGGAACGTGTGCCAGTGTATGTAGATTCGCCTCTGTCAGCCAATGCCACGGAGATATTCCGCAGGTATGCCGACACGCTGAACGAGCAAGTGCGCGATACTATGCGGTTTGACCCCGATCCATTTGGGTTTAATACACTAAGGTATATCACCGACCTCAGCGATTCCAAGGCATTGAATAAGAGCAAGCAACCATGCATTGTGATTTCAGCCTCAGGTATGTTGGAGGCAGGACGTATTAAGCACCACGTGTCGAATCATATTGATGATCCAAGTACGACGATATTGATTGTGGGATATTGCACGCCAACATCATTGGGTGCACGCATACAAAACCCAGATTTACGCTATGTGAGCATCTTTGGTTTTGACCACAGAATCCGTGCACAAGTGACCAAAATTGAGGGATTCTCTGGGCACGGCGACTATCAAGAGATTATACAGTATTTCACTGGTTGTCAAGACATTAAGAAGATACGCAAGACCTTTATCGTACATGGCGAGAGTAGCGCACAAGAGGCAATAAAAGACCACCTCTATGAGGCAGGATTTCGCAGTATTGTGATTCCTGAAAAAGGAGAAGAAGTGGCGTTATAGTAAATTTTATTTAACTCGAATAATCGTCAGACCATCGCGGAGAGGTAAGATGACTTTCTCTAGGCGTGAATCCTGCGCTACCTTGTCGTTGAAAGCGCGCAAAGCGATAGTTTGGCGGTCTTTGTCATAGGCAGGGTCAATGATATGACCATCCCACAGCGTATTATCTGCCAAGATCCAACCTCCTGGTTGCATCAAGGGAAGCACCAAATCTAGGTAATCGCAATACTCCTTCTTATCCGCATCTATGAAGACCAAATCAAATTTGGTAGTGTCGGACGTGAGAAGCGTTGAAAGGTATTCTTTGGCATCAGCGATGACAAGGTCGATCTTCTCACCTAGCGGAGAAAGTGCCAAATTCTCACGAATAAAATCCTCCATCTCATCGTTGTGCTCCAAAGTAATGAGCCTACCCTCTTCATGCAAGCCCTCTGCCAAACACAAAGCCGAATAGCCAGTAAAGGTTCCCAATTCCAAAATATGCTTAGGCTGAATCATTTGGCTAATCATACTCAACACACGCCCTTGCACATGCCCCGAAAGCATACGCGGATTGATTACACGCAAATGCGTGCGATGGGTGATAAGGTGCAAAGCTTCGCTCTCGGGCGAAGAATGTTGTTCGATATATTCAGTTAGTAGCATAGCAATCGTGAATGATGAATTAAGAAGTTGGAATTGTGGGTGCAAAAGTAGTGCGCGCCATTTCAGCCCAATAACCTCCCTTTCGTTATTTTACGCTGCAAAGATACTGCTTTTTTTTCATTCCACCAAATATTTTTATGTTTACCTGCGATCCCACCCCCAGTTGGTTGTGTGTGTGTACGTCTTTTTGCCTAAGCGGCTGGCGTAAATAACTTCAGCAATACATATAGGGGTTCTCGCCTTGTCTATGGAGTTCTCTCATCGGTCGTGTAGCTCACTACACTCCTTCTTCGAGAATGCCGCGCTACGTGCGCTCCATATACTTTGCGATAATCTCCTATATTTATTGGGTTATTGGGTAGAAATGGCTCGAAAAATTTGCATATGTGCAAAAAATATAGTAATTTTGCAACGGATTAAAATAATTACAGCAATGAAAAAATTACATGGAATAGTATTTTTGGTGGCCATTATATTGGTGAGTTGTGGTAAAGGTACAGGGCGTACACTCACTTCTGCCACTGGATCCATCTACGAGTGCTTAGTGGTAATGAACGATGAGCCATTGACCCAAGAGCAAGTGAATGAAGTAGCTAAACTGTCGTTGGTTAATGAGGCATCAGGCTATACCAAACCTATAGCAAGCCTATACGATTTAGTAGAGGCTGTGATGGGAGCAGATATGCCTTGCATGCCACAAGTGGAACCTTATTTCCGACTGACACAAGTGAAGACTGCATTGTTTGATGACATGCTAAAGCCTACACGTAATATCCTATTTGTAGATATCAATCCACAAAAATACACGCAACTCAAGACTAAAGTAGCAAATGACTATTGGTCCACTCCACAAGCTATTTGCCGCGTACAATCGCCATCGGAGGAGGAGTTTGTAGCCTATTGGTTGGAGCACGGAGAGGAGATTCGCGATTGGTTTGTGAATCAAGAGATTAAACGACAAATGAAGTTCTATCGCGCTAGCACGAATAAGGCTGCACGTGCAATTCTGCAAGCAGAGGGATACGATATGCTGATTCCTGAAGATTATATGGTGATTATGGACACTACTTTAGCAGGAGTCACCACCTATAGTTTGCGCAACCCTATCGCCGTAGCTCCAGAAGTACGCCTACTGTGGTGCTGCAACAACAAAGGCAGCATGCGTCGCGATTTGGTGGTATATAGTTATCCTTATACCGATGAAAACACTTTCACACAGGACTATCTCAATGCTAAACGTGATGAGGTATTGGGACGCGTAGTAAGTGCAAGTGTTGAGGGATCGTATATGGGTACGGAATACAAGGTGATGCCTCCTGTGGTACGCAATATTGTGGTACAAGAAGATGAACATGCCACAGAAGTACGCGGATTGTGGAAGATATTGGATGGCGAAGCCATGGGTGGTCCTTATGTGAGCCATACGCGTTTGGATCAAGTGAATGGGCGAGTAGTAACAGCCGAAACATTCCTATATGCTGCAGGACAAAAGAAACGCACGGCACTACGTCAAGCAGAAGCAATATTGTACACCTTGCAATTGCCACAAGATACGGTAAAATAGTTTAGAGGACGCTTTGCTACTGTTTAGAGTTTAGAGAGATGGCAGTGGTAACTCCATATCTATTAGTAGAGGATCTCACAAAATCTGTGGGTTCGAAGGTATTGTTTAGCAATATTAGTTTTGCGGTGAACAAAGGGCAACGCATTGCACTCATTGCGCGTAATGGTATTGGTAAGAGTACGCTATTAGACATCTTGATGGGGAGAACTGACTATGATAGCGGTAAAATCACTTGGCGCAAAGATTTGAAAGTGAGGTATTTGCCCCAACACATGCGTGTTGATTGTTTAGGGGACGCCGCAAGCGGCTATAGTTTAGAGGTGAAAGGCGAGGAGTTTTTGAAACTGAGCGGTGGACAGCAAAAGAAGATGCTTTTGCAGCAAGTATTGGATGACGAGCCTGATATCCTGCTACTGGATGAGCCAACGAACCACTTGGATTTGGATACGGTAGTGTGGTTGGAGGAATATCTCAACAATCGCACTATCAGAGGCGAGAAAGCACTTACCATTCTCATGGTGACTCACGATAGGTATTTTCTAGATAGTGTTTGCACCGATATCTTTGAACTAGATGAACATAACCTATATGCTTATCACGGCAATTATACATACTATATCGAAAAGCGTGCAGAACGAATCGAAGCGCAGAATGCAGAAGTAGAAAAAGCACGCAATCTCTATCGCACCGAACTAGAGTGGATGCGACGCATGCCACAAGCACGCGCACACAAAGCACAATATCGTATTGATAACTTCTATGAACTAGAGAAAAAAGCCAAACAGCAACGTAATGAGGCAGATGTGCGATTGGCTGTAAAATCAGGTTATATAGGCAATAAAATCTTCGAAGCGAAAGATGTATGCAAAGCCTTTGTATCACCTTCTACAGGCAAAAAGAAAGTGATTCTAGACCAATTTAACTATGTCTTCTCACGCTATGAGAAGTTGGGCATCATAGGCAATAATGGCACAGGAAAGAGTACTTTTATCAAATTGCTATTAGGCGAAGTGCCTGTGGATAGTGGTAGTTGGGACGTGGGTAGCACAGTAAAGTTTGGCTACTATGCACAAACGGGATTGCAGTTTGATGAAAGTAAGAAAGTGATAGAGGTGGTGCGTGATATTGCCGAAATGGTAGATTTAGGCAATGGACAGAAGATGACAGCAAGTCAGTTTTTGCAAATGTTTCTCTTTTCGCCCAATCAGCAATATGATTATGTCAGCAAGTTGTCGGGCGGTGAACGTCAGCGTTTGCACCTATGCACGGTGTTGATGCGCAGTCCGAACTTCTTGATACTGGACGAGCCAACCAACGATTTAGACATCCCTACCCTAAATGTATTAGAAGAATATCTAAAGAATTTTCAAGGGTGTTTGATTGTGATAAGTCACGACCGCTATTTTATGGATAAAGTAGTGGATCATATCTTCGTGTTCCATGGCGAAGGTCATGTGCAAGATTTCCCTGGTAATTATACGCAATATCGGTTGGAAGCGAAAGAAGCCTACCCCAAACCCCTCCCTGATGGGAAGGGCTTAAAAGGAGAAAGTTTAGAGGTTAAAGGCACGAAAACAAAGACTGAGCAGAAGCGCAGATTGAGTTTCAAGGAGAAACGTGAGTTGGAAGAATTGGAGAAGCAGATGCCACAACTTGAAGAAGAAAAAGCACAATTGGAAGCCTTGCTATCTGGTGGTGCTACCAATCCAAATGATATTGCCCAAGCATCTGCACGCTACAAAGAGGTGCAAGACCTTTTGGATGAAGCAGAAATGCGCTGGTTGGAGCTTAGCGAGATAGATAGTTAGTGTTTAGGGGACGCCCGTATACGGGCTACTGTTTAGTGTTTAGAGGTATTTATCGGCTATGGATGAAGTCTAGATTAAGGTATTCTTGTTCGATTTTATCAATTTCTTGAATATCTTTTTCTGTAGGTATATATGTTTGGTTGCACCAAAACTCCTTGATTTTTTGCGCTAATGCTTGTGTTGATTGCCAATCAAGTGCATTCGCAATACTTTTTAAGTTCTTCACCCGCTGGCGAACGGATTGAACGCCATGCTTGGCGAGTTTCTCTTGCGAGGGCGTAATGGCCTGTTGCAGCATTTCAAAATTGACATCATAGAGTAAAGTACCATGAACGATGGTAGCTTGAGGAAGGGCAAAGCACGCATTGCCTGACACTTTGTGCTCACCTACCATTATATCATTATGAGTAGATTTAACAGCGTTGTAGCCCATAGAGCGCAAGCATTTAGACATATTATCTAAATATTCTTGGAATACTTGCTCACTATGGGAAGATGGCGAGATATAACTAATCATCAAGTTGCCCTCGTCGGCATATACACACCCTCCCCCACTCTTACGGCGATACATGGCAATGCCATTGGTTTGGCAAAAAGCAACATTCACTTCGTTTTGCATGACTTGATGCCGTCCAAAGATAACCGTAGGGGGTACTATCCAAGTGAATAGTACCCCATCTAAGTTATCGATAGAGTTGGGATATAGTACCTCTAGCTTATGGGCAAAGTATTCCTCTGCAGCAAGGTACCACACCAAACGTTTACCCTTGGGAACATCAATGTAGATAAGCGACATCTTTATGACTTACTACAATACACGATGTGCGCCATCGCCAATTTCTGCGATATAGAAATCGGCTTTCAGACCAGTCTTCTCGGTATATTCGGCACCTACTTGCTCAATGAAGGTAGGAATAGCTTCCTCGCGTACTAATGATACGGTGCAACCACCAAAGCCACCACCCGTCATACGGCTACCGATTACGCCTTCCACTTTCCATGCTGCTTCAGCAAGGGCATCCAATTGAGGACCTGTTACTTCATAATCATCGCGCAGAGAAATATGACTTTGATTCATCAACACGCCAAACTTCTCAATATCTCCTTTTTGCAGCGCCTCTACAGCATCCACTGTACGTTGTACTTCACCAACTACGTGACGAGCACGGCGGTGTGCTACTTCGTCGGTAATAGCATCTTTGACTTGCTCAAATTCAGATTGTGAGAGTTCTGCCAAATATTGGATTGGGCGTACTGCATTAATTTGCTCTACTGCTAATTGACATTGACGAACACGGTCATTAAAGGAACCAGAATCCAATTTGTGAGGTGAGTGGGTGTTGGTAACAACCACTTTCACTCCATCCAATTTGACTGGTACAAGTTCATACTCCAATGTGTCGCAATTTAAATAGATTGCATGGTCAGCTTTGCCATGTGCAGAAGCAAACTGATCCATGATACCACACATCACGCCTGCAAACTCGTGCTCTGCGGCACGGCCAATCTTGGCTAATTCAGTAAGTGGGTATCCTGTGCCAAGCAAATCGTTTAGTGCATAAGCGGTTACAACCTCCATTGCAGCACTACTGCTCAAACCCGCACCTGCAGGTACATTACCCCAAAAGAGGATATCGTATCCCTGAGTAATGGTTATGCCACGTTTGATAAATTGAGCAAAGACTCCTAATGGATAATTTGCCCATGCTTTGTCAGGTAGTGGAGCAGTCAGTTCGTTCAAACCTAATGCATATACTGCCTCCATATTCAACGAACGGAAATTGAGCTTTTGTTCGTTATTAGGAGAAAGCAAGAGATAGGTACCAAAGCTGAGTGCGCAAGGGAACACAAAACCACCATTGTAGTCTGTATGCTCACCTATTAAGTTAACACGACCAGGTGAAAAGAATATGTCGGTTGCTGGTTTTTGATAAGCTGCTTCGTAAGCAGATTTGAGTTGTTCGATTGTCATGGTATCGTATTTATTGAATGGTTATTATTGCTTTTTTAAGTCCTTTTGCAGTAGCGGTCAGCGTGCAACTGCCTTCTACGATAGCCGTCAATTCGCCAGCAAAAGCATGGTGTTGAGGCATATGGAAGAGGTCCAGATTAGCAGCATCGCCATTGGCAGCCGCGCGGAATGTACCCTCGCCTTTGGTAGCAAAGCGGATGAGATGATTGGCTTGTGGACAGAGATTACCATTCGCATCGCAGACACGTACACGCACGAAGTGAAGAGGTTTATTGTCTGTTGCGGGGATATCCTCCACGTACATCTCTATATGGTGTGGTGCACCTGCCGTCTTGCGAATAGCCTCTCCTACAGGCGTAACGACCTTAATCTCACCTGCCTCGTATGGGATGTTATCCCAGATGAGGCGATAGCGGCGTTGCAAGCCCAATGGGTCGCCTGCCTGAATAGCGGCTTCAGACTCTTCGCGAGTGAGTTTGCGTACCTTACCCATACTCTTGCCATTGACAAAGAGTTCGCCTTCAGCGGCATCGGTGTATGCCATAACTGGAAGGGTGTCACCAGTATTCCAATTCCAATGAGGAAGGAGATGTACGGTATGTACATCCTTGCGCCACATAGAGCGATAGAGGTAGTAGCGATCTTTAGGAATACCTGCAAGGTCAATGATACCGAAGTAGGAAGAGTGACTTGGCCAAGCATCAGTATCCCATGGAGAAGGTTCACCTAGATAGTCAAAGCCTGTCCAAACGAACTGTCCAATCGTCCAAGCATAGTCATCCATATTTCGGAAATCATCATCCGGAAGATTACTCCAAGGGCAATATTGCAGGTCATAACTAGAGCATTGATTGGTTTGGCTATTGCCACCCGGATGATTCATATTAGTGATATGATCGGTATCATCGGGCAATGCAGGTAATAGATATACACCACGAGAAGAAACGGTAGAGGCAGTCTCCGAGCCAAGAATTAGGTGTTGAGGTGTACGTTGGTAGGATTCCAAATAGCGATGAGGACGGTAATTGAGTCCAACTATTTGCAGTACACTAGCAAAACCATTCTCCAAAACGCATGTCACTTGATCCATACCCGCCGTACATGGACGTGTTCCATCCTCACGAACGCATATATCTTGCAACATTTTTGCTGTTTTATATCCCTGTGGGTCACATTGCGTAGGTACTTCGTTGCCAATAGACCACATGATGATACTTGGGTTGTTGCGGAAATGGTGTAGCATATTCACCATATCGCGTTCTGCCCACTCGTTGAAGAAACGACTATAACCATTTTTACATTTTGCCCAATCCCACTCATCGAATGGTTCACACATCACCATAAGTCCGATTTCATCGCAAAGTTCGATTTGTTCGGGCGCAGGCATATTGTGGGAAGTACGAATAGCATCGCATCCCATCTCCTTGAGTATCAATAACTGACGGCGTAGTGCATCTTTGTTAATTGCCGAGCCTAGAGGACCAAGATCATGGTGTAAGCAAACACCTTGAATCTTACGCACTTTGCCATTGAGTAGGAAACCCACATTCGGTACGATTTGTACGCTACGCACGCCAAAGGTGGTTTCTACCTCTTCTTGGTATACGCCGTCTGCATATACACTTGTGCGTGCAATATATAAATTAGGCGTCTCAGGCGACCAGAGAGCAGGATTGTGGAGGGTGATGTTTTGCTCAAGAGGTAAGTTGTGTTTTACATCGTAGTGACTAACAAGCGAATCCACCACTTCTCCAGTTGCTTTATGAATAAGCGAAGTGCGCAACTCAATATGTTTGTTGAGTGCATTCTCTACACGTGTTTTGATATTCACAGCAGCCAATTCCTCGGTCACATAAGGTGTAGTGATATGTGTGCCCCAAATAGGAACATATACATGGGGTTTATGAATGAAATGCACATTGCGGAAGAGTCCTGCACCAGGATACCAGCGGCTACTCTGCTCGCGGTTTTGGAGGCGAACAGCAATTTCGTTTTCGCCAGTTTTCAAAGCAGATGTAATATCACAATGGAAGGCATTGTAGCCATATGGCCAGAAGCACACTTTCTGTCCATTGACAAAGACTTCGGCTTCGCTCATAGCGCCATCGAAGAGGAGGAAATAAGCCCCCTCTAACTCCCCCTGAAGGGGAAGAATGGTTTTGTACCATGCGCTACCCATGTATGGTAGTCCACCTGTGCGGCCAGTCTTGATAGATGGGAAGGTCTCGCCATTTTGCCAAACGGTAACGTTCTGCAGGTCGTTAGCGCGGTCGAATGGTCCGTAGATTGCCCAATCGTGTGGAACAGAGACTTCTTGCCAATGTTTATCCTCAGCTACTGGTATTTGGTGGTCATTTTGCTCTTTAGCAAATTGCCACGAAGTGAGCAGAGAAGTGATTGCTAAAATCAGGATAGTCATTGAATGATGAATTTTGAATTATGAATTTTGAATTATCTTTTCCAGAGAGTTTTGAGGGCTTCATTAGGTTGTCCCTTTGAGGTGAAAGCGCCCATATTGTATGCACCCCACCCTAATTCGATATATTCTTTTGGGCGCCAATTATTATAGACTTGTGGCTCCCAATAAAAGATACCTTTCATATAATCCAATGTATCAACACGTTGGCGGAAGTCAGCGATGACTTGTGTCGCAGTTGCTACAGAGGAAGCCAGTGTACCGATCTCCACGATCATAATAGGGCAATTGAATTCATTGTGTAGCAATTTAATATTTGATGCAGCAAGTGAGTTCATCTCATCCCAATCCTTGCCCGACCATTGCTTCATCATTGGATAGTGGCTCAAGCCAATCATATCGAATTTACCACCATTTTGCTTCAGTTTACGGAAAAACCAGTTGTTGTTCTCATAGGCATTGTCGATATGCACGATTACCAAGGCCTCTGGGAAGATTGCTTTGCAGGCATCGTATCCCGCAGTAGTGAGCGCAGCATAATTTTTCCAACCATTAGGCAGGTCACCATTGTTATTCCACAACTGTCCCATAGGCCATAGCATACCGTTGCGTGTCTCGTTGCCCACCTGAATCCATTCTGGGGTCACTCCTTCTGCTTTGAGTGCAGAGAGCACTTCGGTAGTATGGTTAGCTACGGCTTGTTTCATCTGTGCAAGGTCGTAATCTGCCCACTCTACAGGAATATTTTGGCGACTAGGATCTGCAAAGAAGTCGGAATAATGGAAATCTATCATCACGCGTAGTTTGAGCGCAGCAGCTCGTTTGGCTTTGATGATGACATCCTCTTTGTTGCACCAGCCTGTAGTATGATTTACCCATACGCGCAGACGTACTGAGTTCATACCTGCATCACGCATTACGCGCATGCCATCGGTAGCACGACCTAAGGTATCATAAAAGAGCACTCCATCCGCTTCTTGCTCTGAAATCCATGAACAATCAGCGCCGTAGGCATAACTACCGACAATAGGATCAGGATACAGATCCACAAAAGTAATACTATCAATGTTGCGGGTATCAAATTCGGTAACCGTATCGTTTGCCCATACTTTCATAGTCGCTTGCGCAACAAGCATTATAGGCAAGAAAGCAAATAAGAATAAAGCATATTTTTTCATGGTATATATTTATTTTGTGCTGCAAAGGTAGTAAAATTAATTGAGATATGCAAATAATTTGGCATAAAAAAAGAAGCGTCCAACTCGTGGACGCTTCCAATTGATTTGAATAAAAGATGTATTATTCAATCATTATTTTACCTCAGCACCGAGGATGTTGAAGAATTTGCCGTTCATCTCAATAACCATTTGGCCATTTTTGATAACCTTAACAGCAGAAGCTTTCTCAGCCTCAACATTCTCAACTGCAGTTTCTTCACCTACACAAAGAGTGAACTTACCAGCAGAATAGTCAATAGTGATTTCGGTCTCAGCACCCAACTTATAGTTTGGAGCGTTATACCATTTTGCAACGCCATTCTCATCCAATACTTGATTGCCTTCTGCATCTAATTCTGGAAGTTGGATTTCGTTGTCCCAACCATATCCAGCAGCAACGAATTTGAATGCATGACCCTCACTATCATTGATTTTGAAGATATACTCAAAAGTTTCTGCATCGATCTCACCTGCTTGACCAGTAGCATCCCATCCATTGAAGTCACCTACGATAACTGGATCATAATAAGTACCATCTGCACCAGCGCAGAAAGGAGCATTCAAACGAATAGTATAGTCATGATAAACCTCAGCAACGCAAGGGCTATTATGCTCCTTAAAATAAGCACAAGTCATGATAACTGGCTCATCTGTAGAATAACCCTTAAGGTCACACTCACCAGCATAACCTGGTACAATATTTACAGTACCAGCATGAACAGTGTATGCAGCAGCATCACCACCTTGGAAATCCCAAGAGAAAGAACCGTCTTTCTTTAATTGAACTGGTTTACCTTGGATTTCTTCGCTTGCGTCAGTTACAGCTACATAGTACCAACCCTCGAAGCCCTCAAGTGGAGCAAATTTAGCCATCTCAGCAGGAGTAGTATTCCAACCATTGTAAGAACCTGCAAAAACAACGTCGTTACATACTTCTTCTCCAAAAGTGATACAAACACACAATTGACCTGGCTCATAGAAGTCAACCAAATCAGCCTTCGTTGGAATAGCTGCGAAAGAAGCTACTGCTACTACCAATGCTGCAAAAAACATAGAAATTTTTTTCATAATTGATAAAATTTAAAAGTTAATAAAAAGTTAATAAAAAGTTAATTAATAAATAACATTTAGTGATTAATACAATTAAGAATCGTATCCATCGCCATTTGTTTTATAATAATTCTCGTTAGATGCCTTGTCATCATTAGGAATTGGATACCAGTTCCACTTCTCAGGCATGGTCACATAAGGTGCTTTAGATATCACACCTCCACGACCTTCCCAAGAATATGCATTAGCATCAGCTTGTGGACCGGCAAAGCGGTTGAAACGAATGAGATCGGTACGACGGCGTCCCTCGGTAAAGAACTCACGGCACCACTCATCGCACAATTTTTTCTCATTCAAACTTTCAAGAGGTTTAGCATTCGCACGTTTACGGATTACATTGTTGATAATATTGAGTGCATCAGCAGTTTTACCCTGACGGAAAAGGGCCTCTGCCTCAATCATATATGCCTCGGCGAGACGCATCAATGGGATATCAGTATCTGGCCAGCTTGCATCCGAACCAACATTTTTAGCAGGGTGATCAGCGGTAGAATATACACCCGTGAACTTAATTACAGACCAGCAGTCATAGAACTCTGCAGACATTGGACCAGAAAGTTTCCAAGCTTGTACTTTATTAGAGTCAGATTGTGAGCACAAGATTGCACGATCATCTCCTAAGATAATTGGCATCACATACTCATTGGCCTTGATTGTATCAGGAGCATCATTTACACCGTCAGTAAACTTATAAACCATTTCTGGACTTGAGCGGAAGCACTTCCAAGAATCAGAAGATCCCCAAGGAATGAATCCTGCATCACGAGTCGCACTAATTACGAAACGACTACCACCCCAACATTGGCAATACACACCATCTTGGTAAACGAGGAGCAAAGCCTCATCTTGCGCACCATTGCAGTGGTTGTCACCCATGAAAAGTTTTTGGTAAGCAGAGTAGCGAACACCATCTTTCGAGATCGTTTCATCGGTCAAGAGTTTGTAGTTACCCTTTTGTGCCTCTTTTGCAGCAGCATCTGCTTCAGCCCATGCTGGAGTACCAGTATAAACTTCTGCATTGAGGTAAGTACGCGCTAAGAGCAACCAAGCGGCATATTTGTCCACACGATAGGTGCTGAGACGTTGCTCTGGAAGAATCTCTGTCAATTCCTTTAACTCACCTACAAGCCATGTGTAGAGTGCCTCACGCTCAACGAACTCAGGAAGTTCGGTTGACTCTTTTGTGCTAAGAGGTGCTACTTTGAACATATCAAGCATGTACCAATAGTTGAGAGCGCGGATAAAGCGGATCTCAGCACGTTGTGTCATACCCTTGTCATCAGTAGATGCATACTCAAGGAAGTGGTTGCAGAGTTTGATGTCAATGTTAAGACGATAGTATAGACCTTTAACGAGCGCATTATCACCATTCCAGTTCATCACGCGGATATCAGCCAAACCAACGTCATTCCAAATCCACCAACCCTCGTCGGAGCAGAACTCATTGAGCTCCCACATCATACGATAGAAAGACGAAGTACCCTCGTCGAGGTCGTCGATATCGCAATCGCCGTCAGGACCTTTTTGTCCAGTCAATGCTAAAGTAGCATAGCATTTGGAGAACACAGCATCTTGATTAAACGCTGTGGCAGAGTTTTTGTCAATTGGTGATGTATTGAGGTCATTCACACAAGCGGTCATTCCCACAACAGCCATCAGCAATATTCCTAATTTTAATGATTTCATATTTATAATTATTATAAAGTTCAAAATTGTTCAACTTAGTTCAAGATTGTTCAATTAGAATTGTAAGCTAAGACCTACAAGTGAAGTCATTGAGCGTGGGTACATATTGTTGTCAATACCACCGAACACCTCTGGGTCAAGACCTGAGTATGGAGAGAATACGCATGGGTTTTGAACAGTTACGTAAGCACGACCTGTGAGTTTATTAGCTTTGAATGAATATCCTAATGTAATGTTATCAATGCGCAAGAAAGATGCATTCTCTACAAAGTAATCAAGACGATACCACTCTGAGAAACCAGGTGTTGTACCTTCAGGATCTTTATATATCATATTAGACTTCATACCCTTGTTGTGGTAGGTGTCATATGCCGAACGGAGCAAGTTATGATAGCCATTGCGATACAAGTTGGTAGGGTCAGCATATTGGAGGTTTGCAGCCAATACATCGTTGTAAACATAGTTGCCTACGTTAGAGCGGAGTGAGATACCGAGGTCAAATCCATAGAATTGGAATTTGGTTTGGAAGCCCATTGTGATAGGAGCACTTGGGCTCTTATAGTAATATTGGTCTGCCTCTGAGATTTGTCCATCTTCGTTGCGGTCAACAACATACCAATATTTCTCACCATTCTCACGTGTACCTTCTGCAGCTTGATATACATAGAATGAAGAAGCAGCATAGCCCACAGCGTGTCGTTGGATAGTATTACCAGTACCGCAAGAGATACCACCAGTTGGAATAGGAGTTTGATCCTTACCAGTATTCAACTGTGTGATTTTGTTCTCGTTGTATGTAATATTGAATCCGAGATCCCACTTGAAGTTTTTCTTATCAATAGCTACAGCATTGATAGCAAACTCCACACCTTGGTTGGTGAGTGAACCTACGTTAGAAATCACCTTGTTACGGAAGTTGGTACCAACAGCAATAGGAATCGTATTCAGCAAGTCGTCTGTTTGGCGGAAATAGTAATCTACGCTACCGGTGATACGATTGTTTAAGATACCAAAGTCAATACCAGCATTGTAGGTAGTGGTTTTCTCCCAAGTGAGGTACTTGTTAAATGCGTTAGGACGATAGGTAGTATAAAGTTGATTACCATTAGCATCCTTAATTGGGTTACCAGCTTCGTCTTTAAGCATATTCTCCTCACTACCAACTGGATAGTAAGCGTGATCTTGACTGATAGTATAAGTAGCAAGATAAGGATAGTCACCCAATCCAATTTCTTGTTGACCAGTAATACCATAACCGAGACGAAGCTTGAGGTCGTTAATCTCATTTACATCTTGCAAGAAAGTCTCTTTGATTTTCCAACCAAGTGCTACAGAAGGGAAGATACCCCAACGGTGCTCAGGAGCAAAGCGAGAAGAGCCGTCGGCACGTACAGTAGCAGTCAACATAAGTTGGTTCCAACCGATATAGTTAGCACGACCGAAGAAAGAAACGAGGTAACTCTCTGTTTTGAATGAGCTCTCTGATTTTGGATATTTTTCTCCACGTTTCTCTGGATCATTGTTGGTTTGAGGAATAACACCACCACCGTTATAATAGTAGTCGTTATAGAAGTGTTGCCACTCATAACCAGCCATAATGTCAAAATGCTGTGTATCGGAGAAGTCCTTATAATATTGTGCATACGCGCTGAATTGGAGGTTGTATTTGTGCTTTGTCTCTGCACCATTCCAGCCATAATAGTGGTTAGCAGTACCATAAGGACTGTTGGAAGAACGTTGTACACCAGTAGAATAGTCTGCACCGAAGTTAGCGTGGAGACGCAAATCTTCAAATCCGTGAATTTGATAATCCACCTCCAAGTTACCTACAAACGCACCCGAATTGGCTTTGTTAGATTGTTGTTCAAGTGAAGCAAGTGGGTTTGTTGTAGATTGTGCATCGTTAGCATATGGCCATGCATCATCATTGTAGTTAGCCGCTACGTATGGTTGATAGTAGCCACCGAAGAAGTCATTAATCACATTGTCAGGAACTTTCTCCTCACCATAAATATTTTTATAACCACCATAAACTGGTTTGGTAGGGTCCATAGCGATAGCACCACCTACTACACCAGCATTGTAGCTATTGTAAATATAAAGACCTTTCGCATTGAAGTTGACATTCAAATGTTTATCAAAGAATGAAGGTGAAAGGTTGATTGATGCAGTTACACGTTGCATTTGACTGGTCTTGATAGTACCATTATTTAGCGTATAACCAATAGATGCACGATAAGGCATATTCTTTGTACCACCCATGATTGAGATATTGTGGTCGGTAGAAAGGGCTGTACGATAGATTTGATCTTGCCAATCAGTATTAGCAGTACCAAGGAACTGAGTTTTATCATGTCCCAAACCAATAGCTGTAGCATAAGC
The DNA here is from genome assembly GCA_017546705.1 of Paludibacteraceae bacterium. Taxonomy (GTDB): domain Bacteria; phylum Bacteroidota; class Bacteroidia; order Bacteroidales; family Paludibacteraceae; genus Colicola. Next base: position 3,189 of record JAFYSB010000069.1, on the reverse strand, counting down.
ACGTATCTCGTCACCAGTAAATACCTCCGTACGATTCAACAAAGAAGCAACAGACATGTTACCTTCGTAGCTCACTTTGAGTGCAGAACCAGCCTTACCCTTCTTGGTAGTAATAATGATGACACCATTGGAAGCACGGCTACCATAGATAGCAGTAGCAGAAGCGTCTTTGAGGACAGTGAAAGTTTCGATATCGTTAGGGTTAACCATTGAAAGAGGGTTAGCTGCACCTGGGATACCATTGTTATCCATTGCGAGACCGTCGATAACGATCAATGGGCTATTGCTTGCAGTAAGTGAAGAACCACCACGAATACGAATGTTAGCGCCGGCACCTGGAGCACCGTCGTTAGAAGTAACAACCACACCCGCAATTTTACCTTGCATCATCTCTTGTGCGTTGGTATTAAGACCCTTGTTCATATCGTCTGGTTTGATAGCAGTCACAGAACCCGTAGCATCGTTTTTCTTAACCACACCATAACCAACAACTACCACTTCGTCAAGCAACTCGGTATCTTCACCTAATTGCACTTGCATTCCATCAGTAGCTGCAATTTCTACTGTTTTGTAACCCATGTAACTAATTTCAAGGATTGCACCTGCTTGAACACTAAGCATGAAGTTACCATCAAAGTCAGTAATGGTACCGTTGGTAGTACCTTTTTCGATTACGTTAGCGCCAATAATAGCCTCTCCCGTAGCCGCATCTGTCACAACACCATTAACGGCTGTTTGTGCATACATAAACATTGGCGTTGCTAACAAGAAGAAAGCAAGCAATGCTTTAGACACGCGATTTGAAATACTATTTTTCATTTCAATAATTATTTTTTCAGTTTAAACTCAGTTGTTCCTCCCACTTTCAAAGTACCAGCAGAAAGGCTATAAAGTGAGATAGCAAGGTCATCTTGCTGCTTGTCAGCATCTTCAGATACCATTCTAACGCCAAAACGACGAGCAGTGGTAATAGAATACAATCCCCAACGTGCATCGTAGTCCTTGAGAATAGATTTATCCTTGACAAGTACTGAATCCTTGGTATATTCAGAATGTTCGTAATAGTAATGACCCGTATTCGCTAATGTGTTTGCATCGCGATTGATAGTAAATTCAACCTTATCGTAAATCATAGTACCAATAGTATCGTACAATTCATATTGAAGTGTATCGTAAGTAGTATCCTTTACAATCATAGGTTTACCGTTAGGACCAGGAACACGTGAAGATGTAATCTTCATGATAATGGTATCTACCTTAGTAGTATCAATCCAAAGAGTAGAATCATTGAAATACCATGTAGTACCAGGCAGATCAGCCATAATTTTCTCCAAATTTGCTAATTTAGCCATCGTCTCAGAGAGCGTGTCAGTGCCATTCTCAATCATAACGTTTTCGTTGAAATACACCACAAATGGCGCTGCCTCCACATTATCTGGAGTAAACGTAATATTCAACCCCACATTGTTTTCAGCATACTCCATTACATAGGAGAGATTCATTGATGCTGGCGCTTCATAAACACCATCACCAAAAGTACTTTCAGTACGCACTGCCTTATTCTCTGGCAAGAACTTGTACTCTACAACTTTGATATTTGTACCAGAAACTACACCACCCGAGCGGATAGAATCTGTTCCTATCAAAGTTGCATTAGCAACCTTTTTGCTTGACTCGAACACTTCAACCTCTGGCTTACAAGCCACTAGTACTAATCCAAGTGTTAACGAGAAAAGCAAAGAAAGAAAAAGTTTGTTTTTCATCATTGTTAAAAATTTAATAATTATTGTTTTATTTGTTATTAGTCAAATTGGGCTAATTGGTCAAATTAGTCAAATGAGATTATTTTTTGCCTTCCTTGATGAGGACTACACTAATAGCACCGAGGATGAGCAATACACCTGCTGCCACCAACATGCCTACTTGCGAGCCCGCGCATATATACTTAAGGACTGCACCACCAATCAATGCTGCCACAATCTGAGGCAAGCAGATAGTACAGTTGAACAAGCCAAGGTAGTAACCCATGTTGTCACCCTTGAGTGAGTTGGTCAAAATGGTGAATGGCACTGCCAACATAGCTGCCCATGCTGCGCCAATGAATGCGTAAGAAACGAGCAATACGTATTGGTTGGTAACAAACAGTGTAGAAACAAATCCTAACGCACCTACAATCAATGAGATAGCGTATGCGCCCTTGTTATGGAAGTATTTCTCAAGGGTTGGCATAATCAATGCCCAAAGCATTGAACCCACCGCTTGGATAGCGAAACAAACACCTACCCAGTTACCTGCATTTTGGAAAGCATCAGCAGCGGTATTCACACCATCCCAGCCAAAACATTGGGTAGCAATAGCGCCATTAGAATAGGTCCACATAAAGAGGAAAGCAGCCCAGCAGAAGAATTGCACCAAACCAACTGTCCAGAAGGTAGAAGGCGCATTGATGAGCAGTTTGATGAAGCTTGGGTCTTCTTTCTTCTCGTCTTTCTTGGTGTCAAGTCCGTGGAACTTAGCATACTCCTCTGGATTCAACTCCTTGACAGTCACGAAGGTATAGAGCACGCAGAGCATGAGAATAGCTGCGCCGATATAGAAGCTCCATTTCACTGAGTCTGGAATAACGCCTTCTGGAGCGGTGTTAGCGATACCTACCCAAGTAAAGAGGATTGGGAAGATGTAACCTGCGAGCGAACCAGCATTGCAGAGGAATGATTGGATAGAATAAGCGAGACCTTTTTGCTCCTCATTAACCATATCGCCTACCATCATTTTGAATGGTTGCATTGCAATATTGATCGAAGTATCCAGGAACATGAGGGAGAACAATCCAAACCACATGGCTGCGTTGAGACCGAGGAAGAGGGATTGTGTAAAGGTGAAGTTACCTGCATTAGGCAAGAGCAACATTACTGCCACCGCAATAAGCGCACCAACGATAAGGTAAGGTTTGCGACGACCAAGGCGATTCCATGTCTTGTCGGAATACTTACCCACGAGAGGCTGAACGATCATACCCATCAGCGGAGGGAGTACCCAGAAGAATGAAAGTTGGTGAGGATCAGCACCTAAAGTGGCAAAAATACGAGAGATATTCGCACTCTGGAGTGCATAAGCAATTTGGACTCCAAAGAATCCAAAACTAAGGTTAAAAAGCTGTCCAAAGGACAAGTTGCGTTTTTCTGTCAT
>JAFYSB010000068.1 GCA_017546705.1 Paludibacteraceae bacterium | reverse complement strand
AGGTGACAACTTGGAGATCACCGTTAAGTTGATCTACCCAGTTGCTTGCTCTGAGGGTCTTCGTTTCGCTATCCGCGAGGGTGGTCGTACCGTAGGTTCTGGTCAGATTACTGGTTTGATTGACTAATTCTAAGAGTCAACAATAAAAAAGATTGCCGAAGTTTCGGCTTCGGCAATCCATTTACGGAAGTCTTCTAATGGTAAGAAAGCGGTCTCCAAAACCGTCAATGTGGGTTCGATTCCTGCCTTCCGTGCTGTTACATGACATAGCTTCCATCTGACTTCAGCACTTGCTGAGGCCAGATGTTTGGCGCAAAATAAGTACAATAGAAAAAATAACTACTAATATGAAGTTTGTAGAGAACCTAAAAGAGTCTTACACGGAGTTGGTTCACAAGGTGAGCTGGCCTACGAGTAAGGAGTTGTCCAAGAGTGCAGTGCTGGTGTTGATTGCTTCCATAATACTAGCGCTCATAGTATGGCTCATGGATTTTTGCTTTGAGTCAATCATGACATTTGTTTACGGCTTGTTCTAATTTATTTAAAAGAGTAAGTGAATATGGCTGAAAACAATTACAAGTGGTATGTACTCCGTGCGATAAGTGGTAAGGAGAACAAGGTGAAAGAGTATATCGAAGGCGCCTTGGTAACTTCTACTTTATTTAAGGAGTATGTGTCGCAAGTCTTGATTCCTACTGAGAAAGTGGTGGCATTGCGTGGAAACAAGCGCGTGATTAAAGAGCGCAATATGCTTCCAGGATATGTGTTGGTGGAGTGTAACTTGACCGACGAATGCTATCCATTGTTGCGTAACATCCCTAATGTGTTGGGTTTCTTGAGTGACGGTAAGTCAAGCACCAAACCAAAACCTGTTCCACAATCCGAGGTAAATCGCCTAGTTGGTGAAGTGGACGAGGCTGCTATTGAGGCGGTATTGGATGAGACATACTTGGTAGGCGAACATGTTAAGGTGACCGATGGTCCTTTCAATGGTTTTGAAGGTGTGATCAATGAGGTTGCTGCTGACAAACGTAAACTCAAAGTGGTTGTTACAATCTTCGATCGTCAAACTCCATTGGAGTTGGGTTACGATCAAGTAGCAAAGGAGTAGGAGGCACTGTTACGGGCCGTTGTACTACTCGATAGTTTCTAAAATAACAAACTATTAACAAAGTAAAACAAACAAAAGAATTATGGCTAAAGAAATTGCTGGATTTATTAAGCTCCAGATCAAGGGTGGCGCTGCTAACCCATCACCTCCAGTAGGCCCTGCGTTGGGTTCTAAGGGTGTGAACATCATGGAGTTTTGTAAACAATTCAATGCCAGAACGCAGGAAAAAGCAGGTAAAGTATTGCCTGTTGTAATCACTGTTTACGCTGACAAAACTTTCGACTTTATTGTTAAAACTCCTCCTGTAGCAGTACAATTGAAGGAGGCTGCTAAGATTAAGGCAGGTTCTAACCAACCTAACCGTAATAAAGTGGCTACCATCACTGAGGAGCAAGTAGTTGCTATCGCTACCGACAAAATGGTCGATTTGAACTGCTTTACCGTAGAAAGCGCCATCTCAATGGTGAAAGGTACAGCACGTAGTATGGGTATTACCGTTAAATAATTAAACTTCAATCACTATTATGGCAAAATTGACAAAAAATCAAAAGCTTGCTGCTGAGAAGATTGAAGCAGGTAAGCTCTACACAGTAGCTGAGGCTGCTGCGCTTGTGAAAGAAATCACAACTACTAAGTTCGATGCTAGCGTTGACATCGACGTACGTCTTGGTGTGGACCCACGTAAGGCAAACCAAATGGTTCGTGGCGTGGTAAGCTTGCCAAACGGTACAGGTAAAGAGGTTCGCGTTCTTGCATTGTGTACTCCCGACCAAGAAGCAGCTGCAAAAGAGGCAGGTGCTGATTATGTAGGTTTGGATGAGTATATCGAGAAGATCAAAGGCGGTTGGACAGACATCGACGTGATCATCACTCAACCACAAATCATGGGTAAGATTGGTGCTCTCGGTCGCGTACTCGGTCCTCGCGGTCTTATGCCTAACCCAAAATCAGGTACAGTAACTATGGATGTTGCTAAAGCTGTGAAAGAGGTTAAGCAAGGTAAGATTGACTTCAAGGTGGATAAATTTGGTATTGTACACACCTCAATCGGTAAAGTAAGCTTTACTCCAGAGGCTATTGCACAAAACGCAAATGAGTTTATCCAAACACTCATCAAGTTGAAACCTGCAGTAAGCAAAGGTACTTATATCAAGAGTATTTATCTTTCCAGTACAATGAGTCAAGGTATTAAGGTTGACCCAAAATCAGCTGAGTAATTTATTAACACAAGAGAATTATGAAGAAGGAAGATAAAACCGCGATTATTGCCCAACTTGGCGAGCAACTCGAGCAATACTCTCATTTCTATATCACCAACATCGAAGGTTTGAACGCTGAGAAGACTAGCGCATTGCGTCGCGAGTGCTTCAAGCAAGACGTTAAGTTGTTGGTGGCTAAGAATACTTTGCTCCAAAAGGCTCTCGAGGCTAAGGGTATCGACGAAGCAATCTTTGCTGCGTTGAAAGGTAACACCGCCTTGATGCTCTCTAACACTGGTAACGCTCCTGCAAAATTGATCAAGGAGTTCACCAAGAAAGAGAAAAACAAAGAAGAGGCTAAGCCACAATTGAAGGCTGCTTACGTAGAGGAAACAGTTTACGTAGGTGCTCAAAACTTGGAGTTCCTCTCTACTATCAAGTCGAAGAACGAGCTCATTGCAGACTTGGTTGCATTGCTCCAATCTCCTGCAAAGAACGTTGTGTCTGCACTCCAATCTGGAGGTACTACCATCCACGGCGTGTTGAAAACGCTGGGTGAGCGCGCTGAGTAATCAGCAAACAAATAACAATCGCCGCCCATAGGAATGCCTTAGGCTTGCCGAAGGATGGCACAAACTAATTAACATTAAAAAAATAACACTTTAAAATTATACAACAATGGCAGATTTGAAAGCTTTTGCTGAACAATTAGTAAACCTTACAGTTAAGGAAGTTAATGAACTCGCTCAAATTTTGAAAGAGGAGTATGGTATTGAACCTGCAGCTGCAGCTGTTGCAGTTGCTGCTGGCCCTGCAGCTGGTGCTGACGCTCCTGCAGCTGAGGAGAAAACATCTTTCGATGTAGTTCTCAAATCAGCTGGTGCTAACAAGCTCCAAGTAGTTAAGGCTGTTAAAGAGCAAACCGGTCTTGGTTTGAAGGAAGCTAAAGACATCGTAGATGCTGCTCCTGCAAACGTTAAGGAAGGTGTAGACAAAGCTACTGCTGAGGCTCTCAAGAAAGCTCTTGAAGAGGTAGGTGCAGAGGTAGAGTTGAAGTAATAATACCCCTCCTAATAATGCTAGGTTTAGACCCTGAAAAGGGGTCTAAACCTTTTTCTCTGAATAGGAAATAATGTTGAAAAAAAGTTAAAGTCTGATAAATTTTGAGCGGTTATTGTTAAAAGTTTATAAACTACAAAACCATTTATTTAGATTTAAATAGTTTATTATCAGACGATTATAATTTTTGAAACATATTAAAACCATAAAATTAAATGGCAAATCAAAAACAAACCCAGCGAATCAATTTCTCGGCAATGCAAAAGCAGATGCCTTATCCTGATTTTCTGGAAATTCAATTGAAATCCTTCCATGATTTCTTCCAAATGGATTCTACTCCAGAGGTACGTCATACGGAAGGTTTGTTTAAGGTTTTCTCGGAGAACTTCCCAATTCAAGACACGAGAAACAACTTCACGTTGGAGTTCTTGGATTATCACATTGACCCTCCTCGTTACTCCATCGAGGAGTGCTTGCTCCGTGGATTGACCTATAGTGTGCCTTTGAAGGCAAAATTGTTCTTGACCTGTACTGATCCTGATCACGAGGATTTTGAGCCAGTTCTTCAAGAGGTGTTCTTGGGTAATATCCCATATATGACCCCAAAGGGAACTTTCGTGATCAATGGTGCAGAGCGTGTCATTGTTAGTCAGTTGCACCGTTCACCAGGTGTGTTCTTTGGTACATCCATGCACTCCAACGGCACAAAGTTGTACTCTGCTCGTATCATCCCATTCCGTGGTTCATGGATTGAGTTTGCGACTGATATCAACCGCGTGATGTATGCTTACATTGATCGTAAGAAGAAATTACCTGTAACCACTTTGTTGCGTGCAATTGGTTTTGAGAGCGATAAGGATATCTTGGATTGCTTTGGCTTGGCTGAGGAAATCAAGTGTACCAAAGAGAACTTGGATGCAGTAGTTGGTCGCACTTTGGCTGGTAACGTATTGAAAGGTTGGACCGAGGACTTCGTAGATGAGGATACTGGTGAGGTTGTAACCATCGAGCGTAACGAGGTAATCATTGAGCGTGAGACTGTATTGACAGAGGAATTGTGCGAAGACATTCTTGAGTCAGGCACCAAGACTATCTTGCTCCACAAAGAGGAGGCAAACGAGTCTGATTACTCTATCATCTTCAATACCTTGCAAAAAGACCCTTCTCACTCAGAGAAAGAGGCTGTTCTCTACATCTATCGTCAGTTGCGTAACGCAGAGCCTGCAGATGATGCTACAGCTCGCGAAGCTATCCACAACCTCTTCTTCTCTGAGAAGCGTTATGACTTGGGCGAGGTAGGTCGCTACCGTATCAACCGCAAGTTGAATATGGATATCCCAATGGAGACCCGCACCTTGACCAAGGAAGATATGATTGAGATCATCAAGTATTTGGTTGAGCTTATCAACTCCAATGCTGAGGTGGATGATATCGACCACTTGAGTAACCGTCGTGTTCGTACCGTAGGTGAGCAATTGTACAACCAATTCGGTATTGGTCTTGCTCGTATGGCGCGTACTATTCGTGAGCGTATGAACGTGCGCGATACTGAGGTGTTTACTCCAACCGACTTGATCAACGCTAAGGCTATTTCTAGCGTAATCAACTCATACTTCGGTACCAACGCACTTTCTCAGTTCATGGATCAACAAAACCCATTGGCTGAGATCACTCACAAACGTCGTATGTCTGCGCTTGGTCCTGGTGGACTTAGCCGTGACCGTGCAGGTTTCGAGGTGCGTGACGTTCACTATACTCACTACGGTCGTCTCTGTCCTATTGAGACTCCTGAAGGTCCAAACATCGGTTTGATCTCTTCTCTTTGCGTTTATGCGAAGATCAACGACCTCGGTTTCATTGAGACTCCATACCGCAAGGTAGAGAATGGCGTGGTTAACCTCAACAACGATGAGGTAGCATATTATACTGCTGAGGATGAGGAGCAAGCTATCGTAGCTCAAGGTAATGCTCCATTGGATAAGGATGGCAAGTTTATTCGCACCAAGGTTAAATCTCGTTTCGAGGCTGACTTCCCAGTGGTAGCACCATCTGAGGTGAACTTGATGGACGTTTCTCCATCACAAATCGCTTCTATCGCAGCTTCTTTGATTCCATTCTTGGAGCACGATGATGCTAACCGTGCGTTGATGGGTTCGAACATGATGCGCCAGGGTGTGCCATTGCTCCGCAGCGAGGCTCCTATCGTAGGTACTGGTATTGAGGCGCAATTGATTCAAGACTCTCGTACTCAAATTATGGCTGAGGGCGATGGTGTTGTGACCTATGTAGATGCTGATAAGATTGTTATCAACTATGCTCGCAACAAAGAGGAAGAGTTTATCTCATTCGAGACCTCTGAGAAAGAGTACAAATTGCCTAAGTTCCAACGTACCAACCAAAATACTACCATCGACCTCCGTCCAATCGTTCGCAAGGGCGACAAGGTAACTGAGGGACAAATCCTTACTGAGGGTTATGCTACCGAGAATGGTGAGTTGGCACTTGGTAAGAACTTGAAAGTAGCTTATATTCCTTGGAAGGGTTACAACTACGAGGATGCTATCGTGCTCAGCGAGCGCATCGTTCGTGAGGATATGTTTACTTCTGTTCACGTGGTTGAGCAACTCTTGGAAGTGCGCGAGACCAAACGTGGTATGGAGGAGTTCACAGCTGATATTCCTAACGTAAGCGAAGATGCTACCAAGGATCTCGACGAGAACGGTATCATTCGTATCGGTGCACATATCAACCCAGGTGACATCATCGTAGGTAAGATCACTCCTAAGGGTGAGTCTGATCCTTCTCCAGAAGAGAAACTCTTGAAGGCTATCTTCGGTGACAAGGCTGGTGACGTGAAGGATGCTTCCTTGAAAGCTACTCCATCACTCAGTGGTGTGGTAATCGGTAAGAACCTTTATAAGAAAGCCATCAAGGACCGCAAGCAAAAGCTTGAGGATCGCGAGACAATGGCTAAACTCGATGCGCAATTCCAAGTTAAGGCAGAGCAACTCAAAAACCTCTTGGTGGAGAAGTTGGTTGTATTGCTCAAGAAGCATGTATCTGCTGGTGTGAAGGATTATGCAAATACCGACGTAGTAGCTAAGGGATTGGAGTTCACCGCAGAGCGCTTGCAAAATATCGACTACATGTCTGTGATGTTAGCTTCTTGGACGGAGGATGAGCACACCAACGACTTGGTTTGCCGCTGTATCATGAACTATATCGCTAAGCATAAAGAGATGGATGCTCAGCTCAAACGCGAGAAGTTCAACCTCACTATCGGTGATGAGTTGCCAAATGGTATCATCGAGATGGCTAAGGTATATATCGCTAAACGCCGTAAAATCCGCGTAGGTGATAAGATGGCGGGTCGCCACGGTAACAAGGGTATTGTATCTAAGATCGTGCGCGTAGAGGATATGCCATTCTTGGCTGACGGTACTCCAGTAGATATCGTGTTGAACCCACTAGGTGTGCCTTCTCGTATGAACATCGGTCAGATCTTCGAGGCTGTCCTCGGTTGGGCTGGTAAGGAACTCGGTGTGAAGTTCGCTACTCCTATCTTCGATGGTTGTACCTTGGATTCACTCAACGAGTGGACCGACAAGGCTGGTCTTCCACGTGCTGGTAAGACTCAGCTCTACGATGGTGGTACTGGTGAACCATTCGACCAAAAGGCTACCGTGGGTGTTACCTACTTCATGAAGCTCGGTCACATGGTTGACGACAAGATGCACGCTCGTTCTATCGGTCCTTACAGCTTGATTACTCAACAACCATTGGGTGGTAAAGCTCAGTTCGGTGGTCAACGTT
>JAFYSB010000067.1 GCA_017546705.1 Paludibacteraceae bacterium | reverse complement strand
CGGAAATGTTTTCGCTACTTCCGCCACAAACGTCAGTTTCGCCATTCTGAGTATTCAAGAAAAGGGCATTGATTTTCAAGGGAAAAGAGTTTTGAAATGGATTTCTACGGACTTTTGGGAAATGTCCGTGAAGAAGTATGAACTTTTCGCAGAAATCGCAGTTGCACAAAGTATAATCTTCCCCGTTACTATCCCGTTATCACTCCGAGGGGATAAGCAAAGGATATGAATCACATACTAATCATATAGTAATCTCATAGTAATCACATAGTGAAAGTAGCGTAAGACCCCGTTATGATCCCGTAATTGGCACGGAATTTGCTTGTAGTTTAGCGAACTAAACCTAAGCTTAACTATGAAAATTTTAATTCTTTCTTGCAACACGGGCGAGGGGCATAACTCTTGTGCCAAAGCCCTACAGATCGCTATGCAACGGCGAGGTATCAGCTGCGAAATTCAAGACACACTCGCTCTTGTTAGCGAGGGGTTATCCCAGCGAGTAGGCGATGCCTATCTGTTTTCTACACGTGGTTCGCTCTTTGAGTTTGTCTATAAATTCGGCGGATTTGTTAGCAATAATATTGACGCTTGGCAGTCACTCATTTATGGAGCTAATCGGTTATACGCTAAGAAATTATACGATCATATCCAAAAGCAGCATATCGATGTGGTAGTATGTGTACATCTCTTTCCCGCCGAGGCAATAACTGCTCTCAAACGCAATATGCACATGGATATCCCCAGTTATTTTATCATGACGGATTACACATGTATTCCCTTTCTGCAGGAAACAGATCTCGACTACTACATCATCCCTCATGAACATCTTATCGAGGAGTTTGCAGAGAAAGGACTGCCCCGTGATAAGATAGTGCCAATTGGTATTCCTGTAGATGAAAAGAAGTTCAGCACACGATTACCAAAATCTAAAGCTCGTGCCTTGCTCACACACTCTTATCCCAATCTGCGTTCAAACGGGCACTGGTACTTAGTCATGTCTGGATCAATGGGGTTTGGCAATGTAGAGCAATTGATAGAGCAACTGCTTAGGGATATCCGCCCAGAAGATTCCATCATATGCGTTTGTGGACGCAATGAAGGCTTGTTACATTCGTTGCAAGAGCAGTTTGCAGACCAAAACCAACTATGTCTGCTTGGTTTTACGAATCAGGTATCCGTGCTGATGGACGCAGCGGATGTCGTCTTTACCAAGCCTGGCGGTATTACTTCGACAGAAGCAATAGTGAAGAATATACCGCTTATTCATACACACCCCATTCCTGGCTTAGAGAACCACAATGCGCATTTCTTCCATCTGCACGGTATGTCGTATTTCACTACTGATATTCATCAGCAAGTGGCTGTGGCTAAGCGCCTTTGCGAAGATTCGCATTATCGCAAACGAATGCTTTATAACCAACGTATGAATGCTAATCCGCATAGTTCGGATGATGTGATTAACTTCATTATAGAGGATCAAAACCGTTCACACAAACCACCTACCAACAATGAAATCACCTAAACCTCATTCCACATTGAACGAACACCTTACGCGTATTTATTACTTGCTGTTTGTGCTGACGATTGGACTAGGAGTGGGGAATATAGTCTATCTCTCCTTCTTGCCCGAGACAACAGCGCATGTTTTATTTTTCTGCGGGGTACAGTATGCCGTTATTCTGCTGATTCTTACTTTTCCGATTGTACTTCGCAAGCGATTTATGATACAGATTCCGCTGTTAATCACAGTCTTATGCGCAGCATTTGGGTTCGTGGCAATGATTATGGGCGACGGACTCAACTTCTACGGCAAATACCGTTGGTGGGACTCCGCATTACACCTTTTCTCGGGTTGTGTGTTGGCGTTTGTTGGGTTATGGATTATCAGTATCATCTTTGAAGATAGTCATAAGGAGGTGTTTAGTAGCAGAATATTTGTGGCGTTCTATGTGTTGCTTTTTGGTCTGAGTTGTGGGGTAGTGTGGGAGATTTGTGAATATACCTACGACTCGTTCTTTGGCACCAATACGCAGCAGTTTATGGCCACTACCACTTCCTCTTTGCCGCTCCCAGATGATGTTCCTCTTAGTGGACACGAAGCGTTGCGCGATACAATGACTGATTTGATCCTAGATTTAGTGGGCAGTCTGTTGGTGTCTATCTATGTCTTCTTGCGCTACAATAAACTAATGAAAATGCAGCAGATAAGTTTCAAAGAATAAAGAAAACGCCGCATTTCTTGTGTATTTGAAAAATTTTTACTACCTTTGCAAAAAATAAGTATCAATACCATGAAATTCGTATCTCCAATAGAGGCGGTAGGCCTCGTCAAATCGGGCGACACGATCGTTGTTCAAGGTTCAACTTCCATTCCTATGGTTCTTTTGCGTGCGCTCACCGAGCGCGCCAGCGAATTGCGCGATGTGAAAATCATATCGGGTTTTGGCGTGCATCCCGAAGAAGCACCATACGCCAAACGTGAATTGATGGACTCGTTCCGTGCGCTCAATATCTTTGTACCCAACAATTTGCGCCGCGCCATGCGCGAGGGGGTAGCGGACACGATTCCATGCTTCTTGGGTGAAGTGCCATTTCTGTTCCGTAGCGGACAAGTGCCTGTGGATGTGGCTTTCCTGAATGTGAGCGAACCCGACGAGAATGGCTATTGCTCCTATGGAATCTCTGCCGACATCGCTTTCTCGGGTGCCGAATGTGCCAAGATCGTCATTGCACAAGTCAATAAATACATGCCTCGCACCTTTGGCGACCCGGTGATACATGTCAGCCAGATTGCTGCTATGTGCCGTGGCGATGAACCACTCATCGAAGTGCCAACCCCTGTACCAAGCGAAATAGAAACGCGCATTGGTAACTTTATTGCCAATGAGATACCCGATGGAGCCACCTTGCAGATAGGTGTCGGTGGCATACCTAACGCCGTCATCAACGCGCTGAGCAATCACCAGCACCTGGGCTTGCATACCGAAGCCATAACTGACGGCGTATTGCCATTGATTGAGAAGGGGATTATAGACAACTCGCTTAAGAAGATTTACCCAGGTAAGTCATTGGGTAGTTTGGTATTAGGATCGAAGCATCTGTACGAATACATGGATAATAATCCTGACTTCGTTATTCGCGATGTAGCATTCACCAATGACCCACAAAACATCCGCCAAAACCCTAAAGCGATGGCCATCAATTCTGCTGTAGAGGTAGATCTCACAGGGCAGATTTGTGCCGACTCAATAGGCGAAACCATCATCTCTGGTGTGGGCGGTCAGCATGACTTTATGTACGGTGCTGCATTGTCGGAAGGAGGCAAATGCTTTATCGCTCTGCCTAGTATGACAAGCAAAGGGCAAAGCAAAATTGTTGCCAATCTTGCTCCTGGTGCGGGTGTAGTGACTACACGCTTTCAGGCACAGTATATTGCCACTGAGCATGGTATCGTTTATCTGCGCAACTTGCCGTTGGCAGAAAGAGCCAAAGCACTGATTAGTATTGCTGATCCATCGGTGAGAGAGGAACTGGAGCGCGCAGCTGTGAAGCGATTCGGTATAGGATTCTTACGACTGAAATAACTTGTCGAGTACTTCAATTGCATTCATCGTTAGACGAGAAACAGGGTAGGTATCCAAATCGTTTAACGATATGGTTATGCACTCTGCTATATTGGGCAAAGTGGTGACTTGGTGCAGCAAAAAGCGCGTGTGAATGCGTTGGTGCGATAATATATGACGATATGCGCCAATGCACTGCACAGTCGTAGCGGGGAAACTATCCGTGTATTCATTCAAAGGGAACTCATACAAATGTTTCCATATGTCATTGGCTGTACGGCGGTGCAATAGCGTGTGCCGATCGGGTGTTACGTAGATATGGTATTCAAAATATCGGTCACGTACTTTAGGACGTGGCTTACGCACTGGCAACAAGTCCACCGTGTTGTTATGCAATGCTTTACACCATGTCTGCAATGGACAACTATGGCAGTCAGGAGCATTTGGAACACAGTGTAAGGCTCCTAATTCCATGATTGCCGAATTGAATAGGCGCGGGCGCGCGCGGTCTAATAATTGTTCTGCCAATTGCCGAAAATGCTTTTTGCCTTGAGTGGTGTCAAAAGCTATATCGCAATCAAACAATCGAGATAATACGCGATATACATTGCCATCTAATGCGGGATAGGGCAGGTTGTATGCAAACGATGAGATGGCACCAGCCGTGTAATCCCCAATGCCAGGCAAACTCCTCCAGAAATTATACACATCGTCTTTTGCCTCCAAGTTAGAATGAGCACGGCGCTCCATGAGCACCTTTGTTGCAGCATGTAGATTTCTTGCTCTAGAATAATAGCCCAATCCTTGCCATACACGCAGCACATCTTCCTCTGTAGCTGTTGCTAATGATTCTACATCAGGAAATCGCTCAATAAAACGATAGTAGTAACTAATTCCTTGATCTACACGTGTTTGTTGCAGTATGATCTCAGATATCCATATACAATATGGATCACGTGTCTCACGCCACGGAAGTGTACGCCCATTACGTTCGTACCAATCAATCAGCTGGTTGTGCAACAAATCGTAGTTCATAATCAATAGTATTTTCCTAAACGATTTTGCAAAGGTACGAAAAATTTTATAATTTTGCAAATATAAAAAGATTTGTAGATTAATTCTCAATATATACCTATGTATCTTCAAAAAAAAGTTGTAACTTCGGAAGCCGCCTGTGTGGTTTGATGAGTGTAGTATATCGAATGAGATAGATAAAATCTATCTTTTTTGAAAATAAAATTCACTGAACTTGCGTATTTGCATTTTTTGTTGTAACTTTGCACGCTAATTGTGAATTTTAACTCTAAAAACAATATATTGTGAAAACAAACTACTTGAAAAGCAGACATATTGGTCTGACAGAGCAAGACCAACAGCAGATGTTGGAAGTAATCGGAGTGAAAAGCGTGGATGAACTCATCGCACAAACCATGCCAGCGGATATCCTCCTAGAGGAGCCACTTGACCTCGACGAGCCACTCACCGAGCAAGAACATCTCTCCACTATGCACCAAATGGCAGCGAAGAACCAACTCTATCGCTCCTATATCGGTCGTGGATGGTACGGTAGCATCACTCCTGCTGTGATTCAACGCAATATATTAGAGAACCCTGTTTGGTACACATCTTACACCCCTTACCAAGCAGAGATTAGTCAAGGTCGCCTCGAGGCGCTGTTTGTATATCAAACGATGATCAGCGACCTCACCGGTCTGCCACTGGCTAACTGTTCGCTTCTTGACGAAGCTACCGCTGCTGCTGAAGCAGTGACTATGATGCGCAACCTGCGTAGCCGTGATATGGTGAAAGCAGGTGTGAAGAAAGTCCTAGTAGATAAGAAGATTTTTGAGAATACCTTATCAGTAATGCGCACGCGCGCGGAGGGACAAGACATCGACCTCGTAATGGTGGATTATGCACAAGTCACTCCAGACTGGCTTGCTGCTAATGGTCCTTTCTTCGGCGCAATTGTGCAATGGCCTAATGCCGAAGGTGCTATCGAAGACTACACCGCTTTCATTGACAACTGCCATGCTGCAGGCATGAAAGTGACTGTCATTGCTGACCTCATGGCTTTGGCGCTGCTCAAACCACTCAACGCAGACATCATGTGCGGTACTGCCCAACGCATGGGACTCCCTCTTGGCTATGGTGGTCCTACTGCGGGCTATATGGCTACCCGCGAGGAATACAAGCGTGACATGCCAGGTCGTATCATTGGTCTGAGCAAAGACACCCACGATAAACCAGCTTTCCGCCTTGCGCTCCAAACACGCGAGCAACACATCAAACGCGAGAAGGCGACCTCCAATATCTGTACAGCCGAAGCACTATCGGCTATCATGGTAGGTATGTATGGCGTCTATCACGGTGCCGAAGGTATTCGTGAGATCGCCGAGGGTATTCACGGCAAAGCAGCATACCTCAGCGAGATGCTCCAAGCATACGGCTACGAGCAAGAGAATACCGAATTCTTTGATACACTGAAGATTATCCCTGTTGATACAACCGTTGAGCGCATTCGCCAAGAGGCAGAAGAGCGCGGCATCAACCTCTACTACGACGCAGAGGGGTGGGTAGGGCTCTCGCTCGACGAGACTGTCACTGTGGACGACATGAACGACATTATCGACCTCTTTGCTGCTGCCAGCGACAACCTCGCACAATACGAAGATAGCGATGAGGCATTCAATGGTCTTTGGGCTATCTCCGAGGAGAATGTGCGCGAAGTGGACTACTTGCAAGAGGAGGTCTTTGTTCGCTACCATACCGAGACCGAAATGATGCGTTACCTCAAACGCTTGGAGCGCAAAGATATCTCCCTTACCCATAGTATGATTCCTCTTGGTTCATGTACAATGAAACTCAATCCTGCTGCCGCAATGATTCCTGTTACGTATCCAGGCTTCATGGGCGTTCACCCATTAGCACCAGTAGAGCAAGTGGCTGGTTATCAAGAGGTACTCGAAGAACTAGAGCAACAATTGGCTACCATCACGGGCTTTGCCGCTTGCAACCTCCAACCTACTTCTGGTGCAGCTGGCGAGTATGCGGGCCTCGTGACTATCCGCGAGTATCTCCACCAGCAAGGTCAAGACCATCGCAATATCCTCCTTATTCCTGCTTCTGCTCACGGCACTAACCCTGCCTCTTGCGCACAAGCGGGCATGATTCCTGTAGTAGTGAAATGCGACGAGAACGGTAACACCGACCTCGCAGACTGGCGCGAGAAAGCAGAGCAAAACAAAGACAACCTTGCTGGCTGTATGATCACCTATCCATCTACCCACGGTATCTTCGAGATGGCTATCCGCGAGATGTGCCAAATCGTACACGACTGCGGCGGACAAGTATATATGGATGGTGCCAACATGAACGCACAGATTGGTTATACCAATCCAGGTATCATCGGTGCCGATGTATGCCACCTCAACTTGCACAAGTCCTTCGCTAGCCCTCACGGCGGTGGTGGTCCTGGTGTAGGTGCTATCTGCTGTGCGGAGCACTTGGTTGGTGCAATGCCACAAGCTGAGAACAACCGTGTATCTAGTGCACTCTACGGCAATGCCAACATGGCACTCATCTCTTACGGCTACATCCGCATGATGGGCGAAGAGGGATTGCGTGAGTCCACTGCAGCAGCTATCCTCTCTGCCAACTACATGGCAGCTAAACTCAAAGACGCTTATGGCATCGTTTATACAGGTGTGACAGGTAGAGTAGGTCACGAGCTCATTCTCGACTGCCGTCAGTTCCACTCTATTGGTATCACAGAGTCCGATATCGCAAAACGATTGATGGACTTTGGCTACCACGCACCAACCCTCTCTTTCCCTGTACACGGAACTCTCATGATTGAGCCTACAGAGAGTGAGTCACTCTGCGAAGTAGATAAGTTCGTTGATGCACTACTAACCATTCGCAAAGAGATCGCTGAAGTAGAAAACGGTGAGGTAGATGCTAAAGAAAATGTGCTTGTAAACTCGCCACACGCTGAGTATGAGGTGGTTGCAGACGAATGGAATCATCCTTATAGTCGCGAGAAAGCAGCTTATCCAGCTGCTTGGGTACGCGAAAACAAGTTCTGGTTGCCAGTTTGTCGTGTGGACAACGGTTGGGGCGATCGCAACCTCGTTGCACGATATAATTAAGAAGTACAAGAATCTCTAAACACTAAACAATAGGCGCTCTGCGCCGTCCACTAAACAACATAATATGTCTAAAGGAAAAATTCGAGAACTACTCAAAGACTACCAGCGCATGAAACCGCTGATAGCTATCAAAGAGTATATAATGATTATTCTTTGCACAATCCCTTATGCAATAGCAGTCAACTGGATTTTGGTGCCACATACTATTGTGGGTGGCGGACTGACAGGTTTGTGTGAGATATTGTATTTCGCCACAGATACTTTTGTGCCCATATGGCTGAGTTCGTTTGTATGCAATTTAGCCTTATTAGTAGCCGCGTTTTTTACCGTAGGCTGGCGCTATTGCGTGCGCACATTGTGGGGCGTGCTGTGGTACACTATCTGGCTGAAAGTCATTGAGATTCCTGCTGAGCCAGTCATATCTGATCCATTTATGGCAGTTATCCTTGGTGGTCTGTTCATGGGCTCATTCTTGGGTATAGTGTTCCTCAATAACGGTAGTACGGGTGGAGTAGATATTGTGGCTATGATTGTCAATAAGTTCAAGCATTTACCTATGGGACGTGTACTCATGGCATGCGATATCGTTATTATTCTATGCGCATATTTCTTACCTGACATCAAAGAACTTCCTTTTGGACGTGGTCTTGAGAAAATTCTCTTTGGTCTATGCTACACTTTCATGGCAGGTACGGCTGTGGATTGGGTACTCAATCGTACACGTCAATCCGTGCAGTTCTTTATATTCTCTACTAAATACGAGGAGATAGCTGAAGCTATTATGACGCAAGTACCTCGTGGCGTAACACTCATGGATGCACAAGG
>JAFYSB010000066.1 GCA_017546705.1 Paludibacteraceae bacterium | reverse complement strand
CTTAAATCAAAATCGCATGCGCAATTTTGATTTAGTTAAACGGAGTACTATATACAAGAGGATGCAAAATATCGCACACCAAAAATATATAGTACAATGTTTATAGAAGTTAGGAATATATTTCTCAGGTGGTTTTTCTATAATTTTTTCAATGTATTGGGTTTCGTGAATCGTGTCATGCACCATCCGTGTTCGCCATCTGTCCCGCCACTCCGTCCGCGTCAGATAAACGGTATCGCCACGCTGCACTTCTCGCACATACACACTATCGTGCCGATAGATGGTATCCACCGAGCGAGCAACGCTAAACTCCTGAACTCCTGAACTCCTAAACTCCTGAACGCTACTAACGCTCTTGCAACTCACGCTCATAAGGCACATCGTACAGAGGATAGGCATCAGGTTCAGTAATCTCGATATACATTTCTTCATTTGGGTACTCTTTTTGATAGTTCAATAAATACGCACGCAGCTCATTGAGCGCTTTGCGCGAGGATAACAATCTCGCTTCTTCGCCTGATCGCCCCATCGCCTTATAGCCTATATCGGCAGAACCAACGAGTATGCACCCACGCGAGTCGGCTATCGTATTACCCGCATGGATGCGGATACCTGTTCGGCGAGTCTCTCCTAAATCCTCCCCTAAAGGGAAGGACTTTCTTTGCAAGGATAACTCCCCTCCTTCAAGGGAGGGGCAGGGGGTAGGCTTGGTTCTATACCCGATCACACCATCCAGTATGGGCAACACCTCCTTAAACGTGGGAGAGTAGGTTAGTCGCACGCGGTAGAAGCCCGTAGGGATAGCGTATTGTAGATGTTCCAAGGTATCAACTGTTAACTGTCCATTGTCAACTATCAATCGCCCTGTTATCGCATTCCCTTTTGCCTCATTTCGTATCAATTGTATATACATAATTTTACTCTTTATATCTATACTTATAATCAATGCCTATGAGCGAACCCGAGAATGTCAATATCTCTCCAAACGCTATCAATAGCGAGTGGTGTATCTCACCCATTGGCGGGCAGAGGAACCCACATGCAAGCAATACGCAGCCAAACCCGCACAGACTGACTGCTAAAAGCAATTGTACTTTTTTCATGATTGCCTTTGTTTTTCATTCCCACGGATCTCACGGATTACCACGGATAATACGGATAACAAAAAAGATCAGTGCAAATCAGTGTTATCAGTGGGAATGGAAAAATATAATCTTACTTTCCATTCAAGAGTTCCTCTTTGCAGATGTCAAACACAAATGCGCGAAGGGTCTTGTGCTTCGATTGTTTAGCAAATGCCGCTTGGTCGCTTGCCATGAAAGCTGGATCTTCCAAACGTTCGCGGGTCATTTGTGCGATTTGCGCAAACTGGGTACGCCATGTTTGTTCTTTCTCCGTTACTGCGGTGGTGCGTTCGCCTGTCACGCTGCAACCGCGTTGGCGTTTGCCCGTCAAGCGGCGTACTGCCATCCATTTTTGTTTCTTCCCAAAGATCTTGCCCGATGCATTATCCACGGGCGCTAAATAAAATACACTTCCAGCCATAGTTTTGTTTAGTTTTAATAGGTTTTTAATTCATATTTCTCTCAGCCGTAGGCGGTCTAACAGTGCGCAGCACGGTCTAACCTCCAACAGCTACACTGTAGCGGTCTGCAAATCGGCTTAATCGCCGATTTGCTTGAACACTTGCGCCACCACATACCCACGCAGTGTGATGTACTTCTTTTGCGCTTTGAATTTCGCTTCGTAGGTAGCTCGTTGCTCTGGATCCGCAAGGATAGTTGTCGCTTGCGATTGTGCTGCCTTGAAAGCATCACGCACCGCCAATTGCGCTTCTGAGCTGCCGCCGTCATAAGGGTTTTTCACACGCACACCAATGGTGGCATTGTCTTTCTTGCGGTTACGGAAATGAATCTCATCCGAACCTGAGAACTTCTTTTGAATCGAATCAAAAGGCGTAGAATTTTTGATAATTGCCATAGTTAAAATTTAGGTTTAATAATTAGGATTTTCAATGTCTCTAGAGTATCTAGAATTTCTAGGACATCTATTTTCTCGTTTTTTTATCGCGTAGCGTGTTCCTTGTATCCATCCGAGAACCTCGTGGGTTCGAGGATAGAGCGGAGGTAGCAGTCGCCCACCGATGCGCATCGGTCATTGCGACCTGCTTACCGAACGCGAGTGCAAAGATACAACAAACCCACACAGCGTTGTGGGCTTGTGTGGGTTTGAGCAGGAATAAAGTAGAATAAAGTGGATTGGGAGGGGATGAATTATTCAATTACTTCCCAATGTCCGCCTTTATCGGGACCTATACGGCGAAGAATACCTTGTTGCTGCAATTTTTGGAAATGCTTTGCAATACCACGAACATTCATTTGCAACAATTCAGCAACTTGAGGAATAGTCACATTAGGTTTGCCTTCAACAATATCTACTATTTTTTTCGATGTACCTTTCAATGTACTTTTCAATGTACTTTTCAATGTACTTTTCTGTGTAGTTTCCTCCTCAGTTTCTTGTGCCTCAGTTTCTCGCTGGATATACACAGAGGTACCGCCAAATTGATTTTCAACTTGTGGGAAAGGAATATTATTGGTTTCAAAAGCAGCTTGCACCTTGTCAAATCCTCTTCCCCAATGCTCAATAAATCCTGCTTGGAAGAAAATAGAAGCTATGGTTTTGTTTCGAAGGATAGATCGATGTTCGCGTTGCAATGATTCGGTATTATATCCTTGGGGCAGTTCTCCCGCATTCCAAAGCCAAATGTGGTCATCATAGACCTTCATTTGGGTTTCATCGCCCATATAATCGCGATGAATCATAGCATTATAAAGTAGTTCGCGCAAAGCGGTCTCAGGAATCTCTAACTCCTCCACACGCTGCATTCCCTCGTAATGGATAGGCGTTTTGAGGTATTTGCTTCGCAGAAGTTGGATGACCCTATTAGTCATTTGGAAGATGTTGCCCTCCACTTGGTCCTGAAACAAGAGGTCGGATGGTCGTTTTCCAAACCTACCTAAACGGAAGTGCGAAGTTGGATAGAATTGTTGCGGATTCTTACCAAAAAGCAAAACAGCAGCGTTTGTGAGCTGATTGTCACGCGTCAGGAGATTGAGATGCTGTAATATTGTTTCAGTAGAACTATTGCCAGCGTCTCCAGTAATTCGGCCCGCTTTGCCAGCACAATACAGAAAATACTCCACCGTGTCGCGATCGATATCTTCGATAGTGGCAGTAGGATTAGGCAGGAGTTCATAAGATAGTCCGTTTTTGTTGATAAGGAACTGCTGCAAAGCCACTCCATTCATTTCTTGCAAAGTCGAGCCAGAGCGATAATAGAACTTACCTTTATATGAGATAGCCTGATTAGCAGCCTCTACCCGAATAGAAATATATTCCTTGTCGTCTTTTGAAAGAAGATCAACTTGGGCGAGTAGCCCCATCGTTTGATTGATTTGGTTAGGCAAGTTTTCGAGGAGTTTGCGCGCATTGGCAATGCCACAGATAGTACCATTGTCATCAATTCCGATGTACAAAGTGCCACCTTGTGCATTAGCGAACCCGCAAAGATATTGCAGGTATTCATCACGCCACGCTTGCTTGAACTCTATTTGTTGATTTTCTTTCATTGGTTTTTATTTGAGTGCAAAGGTAGTGAATTATTTTGAGATATGCAAGAAAAATCGCGTAAAGGGCGATTTTTCTTGTTTAGTAATGAGTGTTTAGAGGTCGATGGCGTATTTCTCACACAAGTATTTGACCACTTTGGGTGGAAAAAGTTTAGTGGTAGGGCGGATGCCGTTCGCCTCCAAAAAAGCACGGTCGGTCTTCAGCCAACGGCGAAAGGTCTCTGGACTCACACCCGCTGCGCGGGAGAGTTCAATTTTTGTTCTTGATTTCATATCTCCTTGCCTTTAATCTCTAAACTGCTACCTCGCACATCGCCTAATCGCCTTCTCGCCTTACACTCTACACCACGGTGCACCCGCCTATACTGCTGAATAAATCGCTGTTGATTGGCTTTCTCGTGGGGTGTGGGAATATGGTTTTGGCGGTTGGGACAACGCTGCAAGATGTATTTACCATGAATCTTGCGGATGTAAAACTTGCCATTGTACTCCAATTTACCGATAAGCCCCGCTACTGGGGATTGAAAGGATACTTGCATGTTAGTTTAGTGTTGTTTAGGGAGCAACTGGGCTGCTTGTTTAGAGTTTAGTGGACGCGCCGAGGGCGCTACAGGACGCTTGCGATGCAAGCTACAGGTAAGAGAGGGGAGGTGCCGCG
>JAFYSB010000013.1 GCA_017546705.1 Paludibacteraceae bacterium | reverse complement strand
GACTGGCAAGCTGGCTAAGCAAGCAGACGGCGCCGTAATGGCGACCCTCGGCAATACCATGGTTCTTGCTACAGTTTGCTCCGCAAAGACTGCGGTTCCAGGTACGGACTTCATGCCGCTTACCGTTGAGTACAAAGAGAAATTTTCTGCAGCTGGTCGTTTCCCTGGCGGTTTTACTCGTCGCGAGGGTAAAGCATCTGACTACGAGATCCTTATCGCTCGTCTCATCGACCGTGCGTTGCGTCCTCTCTTTCCAAGCGATTATCACGCTGACACTTTCGTAAACGTAACACTCTATTCTGCTGACGGCATCGATATGCCAGAGTCTATCGCAGGTTTGGCTGCTTCAGCAGCACTTGCTTGCTCTGATATTCCATTCGAGGGCCCTATCTCAGAGGTGCGCGTAGCTCGTGTAAATGGTGAGTTCGTAATCAACCCAACCTTCGAGCAATGCGAGAAAGCAGACATCGAACTTGTTGTAGCTGCTACACTCGACAATATCATGATGGTTGAAGGTGAGATGAAGGAGGTTAGCGAGGCTGATATGCTCGAGGCTATCAAGGTAGCACACGAGGCTATCAAACCACAATGCCAAGCTCAAATCGAGATGATGGAGGCGTTTGGTAAGACTGTTAAACGTGAGTACTGCCACGAGATCAACGATGATGAGTTGAAGCAAGCAGTTCACGATTTCTCTTACGCTCGTGCTTACGCACAAGCTACTGCTGCTGACACCAACAAGCATCACCGCGAGGAGATGTTCACCCAAATCCGCGAGGACTTCAAAGTAGAGAAAGCTGAATATATGGCTGCTCGTGCTGAAGCTCTCGGCGTAGAGTTGGATGACATCGATGCACTCGTAAACAAATACTACCACGATGTAGAGAAAGAGGCTATGCGTCGCTCTATCCTCGATGAGGGTAAGCGTCTCGATGGCCGTAAGACCACCGACATTCGTCCTATCTGGTGCGAGGTTTCTCCACTGCCAGGACCTCACGGATCATCCATCTTCACCCGTGGTGAGACACAGTCGCTCTCTACTGTTACCCTCGGTAACAGCCGCGATGAGAAGATGATTGACGAGGCGCTCATCCAAGGTACTGAGAAGTTCCTCCTTCATTACAACTTCCCTCCATTCTCTACTGGCGAGGCTCGTCCACAACGTGGCGTAGGTCGTCGTGAGATTGGTCACGGTAACTTAGCTTGCCGTGCGCTCAAGACTGTTGTTCCTGCTGATTATCCTTATACTATCCGTGTAGTGAGCGATATCCTCGAGTCTAACGGCTCTTCTTCTATGGCTACCGTTTGTGCGGGTACTCTCGCTTTGATGGATGCTGGTGTACCTATCAAACCAGTTTCTGGTATTGCTATGGGTCTTATCTCTGAGTGCAAGGGTACAAAGTATGCTATTTTGAGCGATATCCTTGGCGACGAGGATCACCTCGGCGATATGGACTTTAAGACTACCGGTACACGCGACGGTTTGACCGCTTGCCAAATGGATATCAAGGTGGACGGTTTGAGCTACGAGATCCTTGAGAACGCACTCGCACAAGCACACGAGGCACGTATGTATATCCTTGACAAGATCGTTGAGACTATGCCAGAGGCTCGTCCAGAGCTCAAACCTCACGCTCCACGTATCGTTAGCTTCATCATTCCTAAAGATATGATTGGTGCTGTGATTGGCCCTGGTGGTAAGATTATCCAAGGTATCCAAGCTGAGACTGGAGCTGTGGTTTCTATCGACGAGGTAGAAGAAGGTGGTAAGGTAGAGGTTGCATCTAACAACCAAGAGTCTATGGACGCTGCTATCGCTAAGATCAAAGCTATCGTGGCTATCCCAGAGGTAGGCGAGGTATATCAATCTACTGTTAAGTCTATTATGCCTTATGGCTGCTTTGTAGAGTTCATGCCTGGCAAAGAGGGCTTGCTCCATATTTCTGAGATCGATTGGAAGCGCTATGAGACTATGGAAGAGACTGGTATCCAAGAGGGTGATAAGATTACTATCAAACTCCTCGAGGTTGATCAAAAGACTGGTAAGTTCAAACTCAGCGCTAAGGCGTTGAAGGAGAAGCCAGAGGGGTATGTAGAGCCAGAGCGTCCAGCTCGTGGTGATCGCGGTCCTCGTCCAGAGCGTCGTGGTCCACGCCCAGAGCGCCGCAACCCAGAGGCAGACGGTGCACGCTTGAACCGTCATTAATCTACTGTTCCGATATCCGATCCCCGATATCAGACAGAATTCCTATAAAGAAAGACTAGGCTCCTGCTTAGTCTTTCTTATTTTTCACTGCTTTTCCCTTCACTCTTTCACTCGCTCATTCCTTCACTCGTTCATTCCTTCATTCGTTCATTCGTCTTGCCCATTACTTCCCCCTTATCTGCCACCTGTCTTCATTGGAACCTCATTGGAACCTGATTGGAACCTGATTGGAACCTCGTCGAGACGATGCTATACAACCACCGATACATCTCCCTGCTTTCCATATCCATTCGCTATTCAAATAGCTTGGCACTTCGCCCGCATTCTTGTAGCTGCTCTATGATTGTTTAATTTTCCGAATAGCAGCCAAATCGATACGCATTCGTATTGGCTATGGTATAGAAAAGGGATAAAAAAACGGCCAAAACTCTCAGTCTAAAATTAAAAAGACTATATTTTTTGCAAAATACTTGCACATGTGCTTTTTTTTTTGTACCTTTGCGCACTCAATATAACATATTGTCTTAAAAAAACTAATTTGTAGCACTTAGAGGTATGAAGAAAACATTATTAATAGCACTATTGTTGGCAGCAATTGCGCCAGTTTTTGCGTTTGTTTATGAATACGAAGGCAATACTTTGGAGTACACAATTATAGATCCTGAAAATAAATATGTTAGCGTAGGAGCAGCTGTCGGTGTTATGGTAGATGCTCAATTAGATACTTTTGTTATTAGCAATACGTTGGTCATTCCTGAATATGTAGAAAATAATGGCATTGTCTATACTGTAACTGCGATTGAAGACTATAATTTATCTCTGGGAAAGCATGCCTTTTTTGGATGTGACCAAATACCAGAGTTGGTTTTACCAAGAACATTGCAGACGATTGGTCAAAGATCATTTGCAAAATGTAAACAAATAAAAACAGTGGTCATTCCAAGTCAGGTTAAGTCAATTGGTTATGAGGCATTTGCGTCGTGTTCTGGTATTACTACTATAGAGTTTCAAAACGCAGAAACGTGCACAGAGTTAGAAAAACAAGATATTAATACCTTTTACTCTCACGTAAAACTTATTATTCCTAATGGCACGATTAATGCTTATGTTGCTACTTGGAAGAATTCGTCAATAGAAGTTTATGAAAAGTCAGAGCAAGTGTTCTCTAGCGGAGGATTTATCTATACCATAACTGACAATCTGCTCAAGGAGGTAAGTGTGCGTGAAGGTATTGCGGCATCTAAGGAGTTAAATGTAGCCAATAACGTGTTGCATACGAATGGATCTCAATATCAAGTTACTGCGATAGATAATAAGGGATTTTATAAAACAGATTATACCTCTATTACACTTGGAGAAAATATTCGTGTCATTGGTCAACAAGCTTTTGGTGTAATGAATAAAATGACAGGAAAGACAATCGTATTTCCTGCTTCGATTTCACACATTGGTACTGCTGCTTTTGTTGCTTGTGCGAGTGAATATGTTTTCCGATCAAATACGCCTCCTGCATTGGATGATGAAGTGTATGAGATATTCTCTCCAGTTCGAGAGAACGCTAGTAACAATAATGATGGTTCCGTTAGATTTTTCATACTATGTGGAGCTACTGCAGATTGGCTTTCTAACCCGGATTGGAATTATACATTTTTTACCGAACATTTCTCTGAAAATTGTCCAGTAATAGTTTATCATGCAGGAACTCCAAATCCTGGTGATGGGGTATATGAGATAGATTCGGACCAGGTTGGAAAGATTACATACAAACGCACCTTTACTCCAGGAAAATGGGAAACACTCTATCTTCCATTTGAAATTGAGAAGGTAACTGTTGAGGATGAGGATGAAATAGATGGCTATTGGTCACCAGAGCCATGGAATGTAGATGATGGCGGAGATTATTTCCTCGCGGAAGCAACTGGGATAGAAGATGGAGCATTGTGCTTTGATTTCACAACCGCTTCTCCGGTTGCTCATAAACCATATCTCATTCAGTTCCCGATTCTTGAGGGAGAGTGGAGCGACTATTATTTTGGTAGAGTTGTTACGTTCCATGGTAAGGAAAAGTGGAATAATTTATCCACATCATTCGCACCGTTAGAGCCAACAAGTGAGATGCAAATGGGCTATAACAATACTTTGCAAAATCAAACATTGTCAGACAAGGTGTATATGTTGCGAGGTACAGATGACTTTATGCTTCAAAATTCTACTACAACGCTTCATCCTTTTGAGTGCTATGTGATGCCTCAAAAAGTATCAGGTGCTGCACTTGCTCCAAGAATGTCGGTACGTGTGCGTGGACGAGGAAATGTAACTACATCCGTGTCTTCTACAAATGCAACAAATCCTATAAGCTATTCGATAGATGGCAATCGCTTAACAATTTATGCTAATCGCCAACTTGTACAAATTTATTCTATCAATGGCATTTTGCTCCATTCTATCAGTGTAGGAGAGGATATGGCACAAGTTTTGTTAGACAAAGGATGTTATATCATATATTCAAATGGTAATAGTCAAAAAGTAATTTTGTAAGATGCAAAGAAAATTTTCCATATTAGTACTACTTGCTGTATCAGCAGTATTCTCCGTGTCGGCACAAGTATATCATGTGCCCGAACAAAATGGGTATGACCAACGTGTTAGTACTATGCCCACTACTCAGGACTTCCGCTCCACTTCGTCGTATCAATCCAACTCCTCTTTGTCAGGAAACTACACAGTTCCTTTTGCTGCAGGCGATGCAGCAGAGATTGGAGCTTCTTCCCCTACGGGTGGACCAAGAAAGGCACCTCCTTCCATGGAGGGCGGAGAAGAGAATAAACCTAATCTACCGGGCTATAATAATCAGCCATTAACCGATGGAGTAGGTGCGCTGTTGCTGGCTGCGTTGGTATATGCGATGGTTATTATCCGTCGCAAAAATGCATTGGTGAAAGAATAATTACAACTACTTGTGGATGATTTATCCACACCAATCTTCTCGATCAAGACTGCGATAACCTATCGCTTCAGAGAGATGGCTCATTCCGATACTCGAACTATTGTCTAAGTCAGCAATAGTTCGAGCTACTTTTAATATACGGTCGTACGCACGCGCCGACAAGCCCATCTTATCCATTGCATAGGACAGCATCTTATCACCTTGTGCATCCAGCTGACAAAACTCACGCACCAACTTCGGTGTCATTTGTGCATTGCAGTGGATTGGCTTTTGTACCGTCATATTATATGCCGCGAAGCGTTGCTCCTGCACCTTGCGAGCACGCACTACACGCTCACGAATAGCCTCACTGCTTTCACCAGGCTGCGTATCTTTCAGTGTAGAGTAGGGTACTGCTTGTATGTCGCATTGGATATCGATTCTGTCCAACAGCGGACCTGAAATGCGGCTCATATAGCGATGAATCTGCGCAGGTGTACATGTACAAGGGTGGGCAGGATTATTCTCACCATAGTGTCCACATGGACATGGGTTCATGGCTGCAACCAACATAAAACTTGCAGGATACTCCACTGTCAACTTGGTGCGTGTGATGCAAATCTTTCTGTCCTCCAATGGCTGACGCATCACCTCTAAAGCACTACGCTTATATTCAGGTAATTCATCCAGAAACAGTACACCATTGTGGGCCAAACTAATCTCTCCAGGATGAGGATTAGTGCCACCACCCACCAATGCCACATCGGTGATAGTGTGGTGTGGACTACGGAAAGGACGTTGTACAATCAGCGCACTCGACATACCATCGCTCTCTTTCCGGCGTGCCATCATACCTGAAACGGAATATATCTTGGTTGTCTCCAATGCTTCTTCTAAGTTCAGCGGTGGCAATATCGATGGCAGTCGCTTGGCCATCATACTTTTACCTGCGCCAGGAGGACCTACCATCAGCATATTATGTCCACCTGCTGCTGCCACTTCCATTGCTCGGCGCACATTCTCTTGTCCGCGTACATCCGAAAAGTCTAAATCCGAACTAAATGCGTGTGCTGCAAATTCTGCCTCAGTATCTACTTCAGTCGCTTCAAATGCTTGAATACCATTCAAGAAGCGTGTTACTTCCAATAAGTTCTTCAGACCATATACCTTCAATCCCTTCACCACAGCTGCCTCACGGGCATTGGGCTCGGGCGATATGATGCCTTCAAACCCTGCTTTACGTGCCGCCAGTGCCATAGGCAAGACACCTTGGATGGGTTGCAGTGTACCATCCAACGACAACTCACCCATAATCATATACCGCTCCAAGAGCACAGTCTTGACCTCCTCTTCGGCTGCCAACATACCAATTGCCAATGGCAAATCATAGGCCGCACCTTCTTTCTTAATATCTGCAGGAGCCATGTTGATCGTCAAGGTATGGCGTGGTTTGTTGTAGCCGTTCACCATCAAAGCTGCCAAAATGCGTTCGTGACTTTCTTTCACGGCATTATCGGGCAGCCCTACAAGTGTGAACTCAAAACCAGGTACAGCATGTACTTCTATCGTAACAATCGCTGCATCAATACCTTGTGGCGCTGCACCGTAACATTTAATCAACATAGGGCGAATATTTATGGATTTATAGTAGTCGTTTGCACTTGGGTGGAATCATTGCTTTCATATGAAGTCGTTTCTTGACCACGCTTGCGACGAGAAGAATGCTCTTTCTTTGCTTTGTTCTTATTTCTTACATCAAAATCATGCTTAAATACAAAGCCAACCCCCTGTACCGTATTCGCTTGGCGAAGAGAGTATTTATCCACCGTATGGGTATATGCCTTTGCTCTGAATTTTCCATTTGGAGTAAGCAGGTACTCTATATCCAAATCTCCAAAGAATGGGCGATTACTTAAATCGTTGTAACGATAACCAAAATTACCATTGATGACTAATTGGTTAATAGGGTGAATCTGGAAATTTGCCTCATACTCTTGACTTGCAGTTTCGCCTTCTCCATCAGTACGGAAATTAAAGCCCATAGTAAAGATATCTGTGAGCTTATTGAGCCATGAATTAATCTGTCCCGTTACTGTAGAAGACAATAGTGAATAGGTCTCGTTCAAACCTACATTCTGTGTGTTTTGCAGATAATCAGGTGTATAGAAGCGGTTAAATACGAGCAAGTATATGATTTGGCGCATCAACATCTCATCGGTATTGATGAGCGAACGTACCTGACTCTGTACCGATTCATCTGATTGTGGTAGCTCGATGGCAAAGTTCAAGATAGGATTAAATAGTTCGTCACTCATATGCAATACGCAGTTGACAGGTACCGAGGTTCTATCTGTGGCGATTTGGCTACTTTCTGTACCAAACAAATCACGCAATGAGGCAGTCGTGTGGTAATAGCCAGTAATATCCAATGTCGGAGCCATAGGATCGTTGTCCCAAGTAATCCGACTACCTTCTTGAATGGTGAAGTTACGTCGTACAATATTGCCCACTGAGAAAGTAAATTGTCCAGAGTGCAATGTATATGCTCCTTGCATTTGTACGTTCTCTGAGGGATACTCATATACTAACTTCAAGTTGCCTTCTCCATGACCTTTAATGCCGTCATCCGCTCCCAATTTGATATGGATTTCTGCTTGTGGAGTTACTTCTCCTTGTAAGGAAAGACGCATACGGCTTTCGGGCTTATTAACTTTAGTTTCTTTCTTCTGTGGTTGTAATAGACTTAATAAGTAATGCGATGTAGTATCAGGCTCTATAAACTGGATGAAACTAGAACTAGTCGCTTGGCTCGCACTATTGATATTCAAGAAAAACTTAGTGTTGGCTTCGGTACGTGCATTCACATCTATTTGGCAATCCATTTCATTGCCATAGATATGTACATCTCCAGAGCCAAATACTTTGCCATAGAAGAATGCTTGTTGCTCGGCTGGCAAATCCATCACTAACATATTATTAGCTTGTGCACGCAAGTCAAAAGTGATATCCATGAATTGGTCATGATTCACCGCGCCAGAGAATGTGCCTGAGTTGCCATATTGGTCATACACAGTGATATCAGGAAAACGTATAGATGTAGAGTCCAAGAAGATAGAGTCCGTCATGTAGAAGGTCGCGCCTATCTGCGGAACTGTAATCTGAGCATCCTTTGCCAAGGCGCGTCCTGTGACCCATACTTGACGCTTTTGTCCTTCCACTTTCACGTGTCCATACCCTCGTCCATGTGGATTAGCAATAAGACCTTGTGTCCAGAAATCAATAAAATTGATATCCACACTATCGCAGGTGATATCCAATCCCCACCATTTCGTTGCTGGTATCACTTTACCATTCACTTCTGCCACCATATGTTGGGTGGAATCTACAATTTGACCATACAGCAGAATGCTGTTGTTTTCTCTGTCTAGTGTAGCTTCGGCAGTCACATCACCCAAATAAACACCATTCAAACCGCCATTAGGGATATAGGCTTGTGCTTCCAACATTGGCTCGGAGAACACGCTATACACTTTGGCTTTGCCCGTTACAGGACCCATAACCGAGATGGCTTTACTAGCTTCTGTATAACTGAGTAAATAGTCCAAATTGATGTTATTGAGCACTACATCAATAGAGTCTGTGGCTGATTTTGATGCCGTACCATCTGCTGTGATTAGTTGGTAATCTGTACTTAATGAGAAGTTGTCGATGTCCATAACCTGATCAGCGAGTGTATAGGTAATGGTAGATTGACCAATACTCCATGCTGAATCGTTTAGGATGATATTGCTTGGCAAAATCTCAATATCAAACTTAGGTTTGTTATGGTACTTGGATAATTTAGAGGCTACACTAATCACACCTTCATTGCGTACACTATCCGTATTGCCTAATTCTAAACTCAAGTCCACTTCATCATGTGCAGCTGTCACGCGAATAGTCGTTTTGATATCACCTAACTTGGCTGCTGTAGGATTATCTTTGGGCAGGTGATGGAGGGCATACATTGAGAAATCCAAGGCATCATCTTGGTTATCCAGCGAGATGGTAATGTCTTCCATTTTTACTCCGCTAGTATTGATATGTGGAATATAGGCTTGTACTCCCACTTGCTTGTTATCTTCACTGATAAATCCCTTAATGGTTGGGAACGATGGCAAGTCAATACCTAAATCCAATACTTGTGTGAGCGAGTCTAAGTCGCGGAAATAGGCATAGAATGCCAAGTTATTGTTATTGGTCTTTTGTGCTGTAGGAGCATCTACCAATGTTGGCACATAATCATGCACAATTTGTTGAATGGTTGCAGGTAGGGTACGATAAGCAAATGCACCACTCAGATTAGCCGTCAAATAATCCGATTGAATACGTAATTGGTGGATAGGTAACTCATCACTCAACTCGCTATCAACAAGCAATTTGAATTGCTCCATAGTGGTTTGCATTGCGCCATTCTGGATATTGAGGGTATCAACAATCACGTATCCAGTCATATTATCCAATAGTTCACTGACCGTTCCAGAGGTGTACAAACTGATATAGGTA
This sequence comes from Paludibacteraceae bacterium, assembly GCA_017546705.1. Lineage (GTDB taxonomy): Bacteria > Bacteroidota > Bacteroidia > Bacteroidales > Paludibacteraceae > Colicola. The sequence continues at coordinate 9,287 of JAFYSB010000013.1, read as the reverse complement.
GTAGCGCCTAATGCCAATTCTGGATAATTGTCTATCAGGTTTAGTGTGGCAGGCTTGAAGTCTGCCAATTGCATAGTTATATCTAGTCGCGTGTCGTCCTCTGACCAGTCTGCAAGTCCGTGAATGTTAAGCTTAAGGTTTTCATCATTAATGCTTACCGAGCCATTCACTTCCTCAGGTAGCATATCACCATCGATGTGGATATCCTTGTAAGTATAGCCTTTGTAGTCAAATTTTTGAATATCCGCTTCCGCCAGGCAATGCACCAGTTGTAATGAATCAATCGCTCCATCTATATGTGCTCGAAAGGCAATCATCCCCAAATCTGGCTGATTCAACATTCTTCCTAATTGGAAACGGCGAGTAGATACATGTCCGCGGAAATCAAAGTCTTGCAATGTGGTATCTACATGTAAATCTCCATTTACGCTTACAGATCCTAAAGCAGTTGTAAAGGCACCATGCAAATCTACTTTTTCCAAGCCTCCACGAATATCACCTTTGTAATGCACATGCCCCAAACTACTAATCATTGGTGGCAATTTTACTGGCTTCATTTGCAGTTGCGACAATAGGTCTTGGAGCAGCGCATTGTTGCAATACAAATCGTTGCATTGAGCATCAATGAATAGTGAATCCAATACTGTAGGATGATATACGGCAACGTTTCCCGAAAACATTTTTTGATCTCGGAATACCAATTGCATATCTTTTGCAAATACAGAATCTAAGTTACCTTTCAAGTTAGCCTCAAAACAGGCATCCAATCGATCCATTTGTGCACGCAGGTGCAATGAGTGGAGCTGTATATCCAGCGAATCCATGCTTAAAACAGGGAGTGCCAGAGCCAAATCCAATTGGTCAATCAATACCTCATTATAGCGAACGCGAGTCTGTTCTAATGACAAATGGTCAATATTTAATCGGAATGGAAATTCCTTGTTATTTGTTGAATCCTGTTTGAAAGCATCAATCAGAAATTGGATGTTTAGTGTAGAATCCGAAATGGAGTGGAGGTTGATATATGGATTTTGCAACCGCAACTCTTGTATATTGATACGTTGCTCAAGCAATGCCAATGGCGCAAACTCCAATCGCAGTTGCTCTATATAGGCCAATGTATCGTGTTTTTGGTCGCTAAGATAGACACTATCCAATGCAAGATGTGATAATGGACGATAATGGAATGAGGCAATGTTGGCATCTATATTTAACTTCTCAGAGAACTGCTCAGCTATCTTCCCAACGATATATGTCTGCACTCCTTTGATATGCAGTACACCTACAATGCTACCAAACAAAAGTAGCAGTGACCCTAATACAATCCCTATAACAATAAGCGCCCTTTTCATCTAAAATACTAAAAAGCGCGCAAAGATACTAATTTTCTTGCATTTATGCAAGACTTTCTTACTTTTTACTTGAAAAATACCTGCAAATAGTTTGCAAACCGCACTTTTCACACTTAGGAGTGCGGGCTTGGCAGGTATAGCGACCATGTAGCAGTAGCCAATGGTGTGCCTTGGGAATAATCTCCTCGGGAATATATTTGATGAGTTGTTGCTCGCTATCCAGAGGATTTTTTGCTTTGGTTGTTAAGCCAATACGTTCTGCCACACGGAAGATATGGGTGTCCACTGCCATAGTAGGTTGATTCCACCATACAGCCAATACCACATTGGCAGTTTTTCTTCCTACTCCAGCCAATGTTTGCAACTCTTCGCGGCTATCGGGTATATTGCCTCCATACACATCTACCACTCGTTTGGCCATCTGTACTAAATGCTCGGCTTTGCTATTGGGGTAGCTTACCGAACGGATGTATTTTAGTACAGTTTCTGCGTTGGAATCGGCCAAGTCTACAATAGTTGGGTATGCTTCAAACAATGCGGGTGTAACCATATTCACTCTTTTATCTGTGCATTGAGCAGACAACATGACCGCCACGAGGAGCTGATATTCGTTCTCGAAATTCAACTCGCTCTCGGCTATAGGCATATTTGCTTCAAACCATGCCAATGCTTTCTCATATCGCTCTTTGGTTCTCATTTGTCTAAACTCTAACAGCTGTAGGCGGTCTAACATCTAACAGCTAAGCGGTCAATATCTATTGCTCTTTGTATGTTTTGCTGAGGTATTGCAGTATTTGTGTAGCTTGCTTTTGTACTTGCTGTGTTTCCGTTGAAATCGGGCGTTTTTGTAGGTTAAGTAGCATGACTTGGTACAATAATATCAGACACGCTTCTACATCGCTCATGGTTGGGCGGTCTGTTTTAGCCTTCAAAAGATTGAGCGAAGGAGTGAGCTGAATCATAGCTGCGCGATAAGTAGCCTCTTGATCCAACAAATCATTGTGTAAGTCTTCCAATTCATCGAGAGCATTCTTGGCTAATTGTAGGTGTCCACTTTCCAAGATGTTCTCTTGGTGCATCATCTCATTTAGATCATGCAACTCTTGATTGGCTTCCGCTTGCTGTGGGAAAGCACGTAGGTAATCCTCAATCTGCCAGAGATACAGGATGTATTCAGCAATGTTATTTTTCTTCAAAAGCATAGTCTTAATCTTCTTCTAAATAGTCGTCTTCATCTAATAAATAATTATAGTCATCCGAGAAAAACTGTTCGATATCTCGTCTGTCTTTCTTCGTAGGGCGTCCTGTGCCTCTATCGCGTCCACTTTGTGCAGCGTAGCGTGCTAATTCTAACAATTCTAACTGCTCTTTAGGAGTAATATCCTGTAAGTATTCAGGTACCATCTTTGCTCCCAATCGGTTGCCCCATAGTTGTAGAATACGATAAGTATAGGTTATCGGACCCTTGCGTACTGTAAAAATGTCTCCTACATGAAATATACGGCTTGGTTTTACTTCCACACCATTCATCTTCACACGACCGCATTTGCATGCGTCAGTAGCAATCGAGCGGGTCTTGTAAATCCGCATTGCCCAAAGGTATTTATCTACTCGTACTTCCATGTTCTTTCAAGCTATTAACTCTCAACTGTCAATTGTCAACTGTCAATTGGTTAGTTGTTAATCGGTAAATATATTGTTGAATATAGGCACGAAGATAGATCTCCATGTCCTTTGTATTCAATTGATTAGATAGGTTGTTTTGCAGCATGGCATCGTGTTGGTAGTTATACACCGCTCGCATTTCCTTGCCATCAAATTGCATGAGCAGACTATCGGATAGTAACTGATATACGGGATGGTTGTAGCAGACAGCATAAGGATGTTTCTTCGCTTGGGTTAGTGCATCTTCGCCGAAGGCAAAGAAAGGTTTACTATATCCCAAATATGCCAATACGGATGGCATAATATCTGTCTGACTAACTGCGCCTATGCTATGCAATTCTCCTTGATTCCATCGGGGGGAATAGAAAGCAATAGGCACTTCAAACAATCCTTTGGCAGTGGCATATTCAGGCAACGAAACTTGATTGGTATGGTCTGCTGTTAGGACAAATAGTGTATTTTCGTACCACTCTTGCTCTTGAGCATATGCAAAGAATTCATGCAGTGCATGATCGGCGTATCCTACGCATTGGTGGATAGGTTGTGTCCCCTTGGGGAATACATTTTCATAACGCTTGGGAACACGGAAGGGATGATGACTAGATGCAGTGAAGACTGCGGTCATAAACGGCTCCTTCATTTGGCTCATGGTGCGAGCATAATACTGCAAAAACTCTTCATCCCAAATAGCCCATGTGCCGTCAAAAGCTTCGATTCCATCGTATTCATCCATACCATAGTAGTGCTCAAAGCCTGCACTACGAGCATATGCTTGAAAGCCCATACTTCCATTAGGTGCGCCATGGAAAAAGGCCGTAGTATATCCTTCGTCGCGCAAACATGCTGCCAGTGAAGACACTGCATTGGTGGAATAGGGAGTAACGATATAAGGCTCTATCAACATCGGGATAGAAGATAGCACTGATGGCATGGCATCAATGGATTTCCTACCAGAAGCGAACGAATGGGCGTATGTTACGCAATGTGTCAATAGGGAATCTAAAAAAGGAGTATAACCTTCGTATTCATCAATATCTTGGTTGTAGAAACCGATGTATTCTTTAGAAAATGATTCCAGAATCACCACCACCACATTGGTATGTCCCAGTCTTCCATTTTCTACGATTTCATCGGTATGAATTGGAGAAAATAACTTCTCTGCTTCCTCGTTACTAAAATAGTGGGGGTGAATATACGTGGTGTTTTCCAACGATTTCATCAGCGAGAATGGTGTGTTGAGCAAGATGGCAGTTTCTTGTGGTGTATTGGTATATTGCATCGCATTGGAAATCGTGATAGGACGTGTGTATTTACCGAATCCACCACGAATACCAATCACTACGAAATAGATTGTCACCAACATCAATGCTGCTTCTACGATGTAGTACACCCATGCTTTGCGCGGAATTTTCACTTCCCATTTCTTACGCGTACACACGATGAATAGGGCGATAATTAGTATGCCAAACAATGTGACATACCAATATTGCCATATAGATTGCCCGATGATATTCGCTAGGTTTCCATCGTTTTGAAACTCGGTAAAGATGGTGCATGTAGTACGCCTATCAGTGAAACGAACGTACACAATGTCCATGCAATTAGCGATGACACCGAGTATATTAGGAATCCAGAATGCCCATTTTGCAACGCAAAGGTATTGCTTGTGATTGCGAATAGTGGCAGGTAAAGGTAATAGCACCAATAGCAAATAGAGAGAGTTGAGATAGAGTAGGGCGGTTAGGTCAAATCGCACTCCTCCTGCCAACATCTCAATTAGATGATTAGTCGATACGTTGGGATATAAATCAATGTTTACCCAATAGAAAAACAAACGTGAGATGGTATATATTACCATCACAAGCAACAAATTACATGCTGCCACTATCCACGGATGTTTTATGAATTGGTTCATTGTTATTTTGAATCGGGAGTCGGGAATCGGGAGTCGGGAATCGGGAGTCGGTAGTCACTAAACGACGTTATTTCCCGTTATATTGGTTCATGGTGCGGTCCATGCCTTGCAGGCAGAAGGATGGGATGATCTCGCCCACTAATTTCAATCGGTCGGGAAGAGTCTTATGCTCTTCGTCGCTCCATTGTCCGAGGACGAAGTTGCATTGTGCACCTTTGCTGAAATCATTGCCTATACCAAAGCGCAGGCGTGCATAGTTTTGTGTACCAAGTACTTGCTGGATATGTCCTAATCCGTTGTGTCCGCCATTGCTACCTTGTTTGCGCATGCGAATACTGCCGAAAGGTAGGTTCAAATCATCTACTAATACAAGCATATTCTCCACAGGAATCTTCTCCTGTTGCAGCCAATAGCGCACAGCATTGCCGCTCAAGTTCATGTATGTAGATGGCTTGAGCAAAATGATTTCGGCACTTTTGGCGCGGCAGCGGGCAACAAATCCGTAGCGCTTATCTTCCCACGTCGCATTTTTGCTCTCTGCGAACGCATCCACCATCATAAAACCGATATTATGGCGCGTATTGGCGTACTCATCGCCGATGTTTCCTAATCCAACAATTAGATATTTCATGTGTTATTATTTATTAATCCTCCTCCCTTAAGGGAGGTTGGGAGGGTCTCCTAAACCAATAAGAGTGGAAAAGCTGCCCTTTCCACTCTTATTTCTACCGCTCTTGTGAGTGGTGATTATTTCTTTTTGCCCTTAGCAGGAGCAGCAGCTGCAGCAGCTTGTTGGCTAGCACGAGTAGCTTTAACGCGAGCAACGCAAGCATCAGCTGGGTTCATCAACTTCAAGCCCTCTGGCATTGTTACAGCCTCTACATACAATTTCTTGCCCAAACCGAGGTTGGTAACGTCGATCTCAACGCGGTTAGGAATTTGTGTATAGATACCGTTAACTTTGAGTTTCTTCATCTCAAGTTGCAACTTACCACCGGCTTTCACACCTTCTGCGTGACCTTGCAATTGTACTGGGATTGCTACGGTTACAGGTTTCTCCTCAGTTACCTCGAGGAAGTCGATGTGGAACAATTGCTCTGTAACTGGGTGGAATTGCAATTCTTTCACTACAGCCATTTTCTTTGTCTCGCCGATGGTCAAAGCTACAGCCATTGTATCTGGGCAGTAGATGAGTTTGCGTACATCGTCAACAGTTACTGTGAAAGTTACGTTCTCGCCATTGCCATAGAGGTTGCAAGGAACGAGGTTCTCTTTGCGGAAAGTCTTAGCTGCTTTCTTACCGTACTCGCTACGTGGAGTACCTACCAATTCAAATGTTTTCATTTTTTATAAAGTGTTACTCAATAATAGGGCAGAATTCCCAGCCTTTAATCTTAGATTAGCACTAAACACTAAACTCTAAACACTAAACTACTGTTGGTGTGGCTGCCCGTATCCCATCACACATGAAGATTTCTCTTCAAAAAAAGCCCGACTAGCGGGCTTCTTAAGTTGACCAACCTGGAATCGAACCAAGATTTTCAGAACCAAAATCTGACGTAATAGCCTTTATACCATTGGTCACCGAATTACTTCCTTTTCGAAAGCGGGTGCAAAGGTACTGCTTTTTTTTGAATTGACCAAATTATTTGCTCGTTTTTTTTCAAAAAATGCAATTTTCTTTGCAAAAAGCCTTATTGAAGCAATTAATCTTCGTAAACAAGACTCACATTGTCCACCCACAAGACGTTGCCTTCTTTGCCAACAAATGCTTCGTACTTACCCGAAGTTAGCATGATGACCAAGTGAGTAGGCTCTAAAGTTGCGTCCCAACCTTCTTCTTCAATGAGTACAACTTTGCCTTTGGAGTTTACCGCACGTTGCATCTCTTTGAAGCCCATATACTCTTCATACCATGGTTCTCCAGTGATATCACCATAGTGAATAGGAATGCGATGTCCGTTTACCCATTCTTCTTGAGTTTTGCTGAAGCGCTCATAGGCAGTGCCCACACGAATAGAGTGGATCTTACCTTTCTCGTCTTCCCAACGGTGTTGTAGATAGAGGTATGCTTCAGCCTCATCATGTCCTTCAAGTTTCTTTGGCTTGGCAGCACCTTTAGCAAACCATATCCAATTTTCTGGCGAAATGATACATTTATAGTCAAACATCAACGCAGTTGGTCGCTCTGTGAAAGGAACTCCAAAATCGATGTTTTGATAAGGGTCTTTCGCTGTGGTGATAGGCTCGAGGTTGCGACCTGTGAACAATGTGCCAGGTACCAATACTTGCACGTCGATCATTCCCATAACACGTACACCGAGCAAATCAACATCCATTCTACAACATGTACCACCATCTTCTCGTTTCTCAGGTGTCATGGTACCAGCCGCTTTCTCTATACCAATGATGTTGGCATATGCATTGCTGGTAGCCCATGGGTTGCCATTTTGTCCGTAGGTGTATGGACCATTCTCCCAGATGGTGTCTGTGGGGGCTAATGCATAGAGTGTTCGAGTTTTACCTCCGAGGAGTTTTGACTCTTGGATATAGCGAACGGTCCAACTCTCCATATCTCCGAATGGAATGGGCTCAATGCGCTCTGCGAATATGCTCAAGCAAGAACTGAATAATAATAGTGAAAATATCTTTCTCATTATTTTGCTTCTACAATATAATAATTCTTTTTACCTTTTTGGCAGAGCAGGTATTTACCGTTGAGAAGCATGTCTGCGGTGATGGTCTTTTGTGGGTCGGTGAATTTCTCTTTGTTGATAGAGAAACCGTTGGCGATAATCATCTTGCGTGCCTCGCCTTTGGATGGGAAGATGTTGGTTTTCTCTGCGAGGAGGTCGAGTGGTGGAATACCAGCATTCAACTCTTCACGACTTACCTCGTGTTTCTCTACGCCGTCAAACACTTGCAAGAATGTCTCTTCGTCGAGTTTGCTCAAGGCATCTTTGGTCGCATTGCCAAAGAGGATATTACTTGCTTCTACAGCTGCTTCGTAGTCTTCGCGGCTATGTACCATTACGGTCACCTCTTCTGCCAAGCGCTTTTGCAATGCACGCATATGTGGTGCCTCTTCGTGCTCAGCGATGAGGGCGTCGATGGTCTCTTTGTCGAGGCAAGTGAAGATGCGGATATAGCGTTTCGCATCGTCATCGCTGACATTGAGCCAGAATTGGTAGAATCGATATGGGCTGGTGTATTTCTTGTCAAGCCATACGTTTCCGCTCTCGGTCTTACCGAACTTGCCTCCATCGGCTTTGGTGATCAGTGGGCAGGTAAGTGCAAATGCCTCGCCGCCACCCATCTTCTTGATGAGCTCTGTACCTGTGGTGATGTTACCCCATTGATCGCTACCACCCATTTGGAGTTTGCAGTTTTTGTGCTTGTTGAGATATACGTAGTCGTAGCCTTGTAACAATTGGTATGTGAACTCGGTGAATGACATACCTTGACTGCACTCGCCGTTGAAGCGCTTCTTGACAGAGTCTTTCGCCATCATGTAGTTCACAGTGATGAGCTTACCTACTTCGCGCGCGAAGTCAAGGAAGGTGTAGTCCTTCATCCAGTCGTAGTTGTTTACGAGCTCAGCAGCGTTCTCGCCCTCGCCAAAGTTGAGGAATCGCTCCAATTGCTTCTTGATACACTCTTGGTTATGGCGGAGAGTAGCTTCATCAAGCAAGTTGCGCTCGGCAGACTTGCCGCTTGGATCGCCAATCATACCTGTTGCTCCACCAATCAATGCGATTGGCTTGTGACCTGCATTTTGCAGGTGTTTGAGCATCATGATACCGCACAAGTGACCGATATGCAGACTATCCGCAGTTGGATCAATACCCAAATAAGCTGCGGTTGCTTCTTTTGTTAGTTGTTCCTCTGTACCTGGCATCATGTCCTGCAACATACCACGCCAACGCAATTCTTCTACAAAATTCTTCATTGCTATATAATATATATAAGGTGTATAAATCTTTTGAATGTTACTACCTTCTTGTTGTTGAGCCTGAACTTATAAAGTCGTTACCAAAAAAGAGACTTCCGCAGCGGGAAGCCTTCTTTTTTGTTGCCAAACTAGGATTCGAACCCAGACAGACAGAACCAGAATCTGTAGTGCTACCGTTACACCATTTGGCAATACCTAAAGGCAATTGACAGTTGACAGTTAACAGTTAACAGTTGACAATTGGCAATTGCCGTTAAGGGAAGTCTTACTTCACGCGGCGCTCTGGAATACGAGCTTTCTTACCAGTAAGAGCACGCAAGTAGTACAATTTAGAGCGACGAACTTTACCGTATTTGTTAACAGTAATTTTCTCGATGAATGGGCTATCCATAGGGAAGATACG
>JAFYSB010000012.1 GCA_017546705.1 Paludibacteraceae bacterium | reverse complement strand
AGGGACACCTTTCGTGGTCGGAACATGTGTGCCTGACACCATAACACCTGCATTAAGGTACTTATGTATCAAAGACACTACTCGTCCGTCCTTAACCGTTCTACCGATTACCTCTATCAATTTAGAGTGGTTCACATTGTCGAAAAACTGTTCTAAATCTAAGTCTATACAAAATCGATTCCCATCGTTTATAATGCTCTTGGCACACAGCAATGCTTGGTGAGCACTACGATTTGGACGGAAACCAAAACTATATGGACTAAACTGAGGTTCGTATAACGGCTCTAACACCTGCGCTATACTTTGTTGCACTAAGCGGTCAACTACCGTCGGAATACCCAACGGACGTTTCTTACCATTGTCCTTGGGTATCTCTACCCTACGGACTGGATTTGGACGATATTTACCGTCCACAAGTGATTGTATCAGTTCCTCCTTATGGCGGAGGAGATAAGGGAGTAATTCCTTTGTCTCCATTCCATCGACACCACCACTTCCACCATTACTAACAACGCGTTTATAGGCTCTACGCATATTGGCTGGGGAAACGATTTGACCGAGCAAGTCACTTGATACATTCGATACTTCCACAAGGTTGTTTTTAACTATCCCCATGAAAGTCTGCACTCCACGCATATCTCGGAATTCCGTCCCTACATCTGCATGGCAGTCGGTAAACGTTTTCTGCATTTCTTCTTTCATCGGGTAATTTTCATTTACTACTTGTTTAACTAAAGTTCTGCCCTTCCCTAATAAACGTATCGATTTTTTTTTTTTAGGTACTATGGCGTCTGCTGACTTCTCATAGTTCGTTGTTACTACTTACCATGCGGCTCGTCTATGAGACCTCTCCAGTTAAGTACATACTCTTTCTATCTTATGTCTGCTACATTTACACTCGTTGTCCCGTATAGCTATCGGACTTCAGTGCTTGTGGCCACCTCATCCACAACGATATGCCTTATATGTAGTTTCTGTCCGTCAGACCAGATATTTGCCGAAGACTTCCTTCAGATTCCACCTCACGATGGACACCCTTGTCCGTGGCTGGACGCTTCCCGCTATAAGGGCGCGTTAGGGACTTACACCCGTTAGAGTATGCACATGCTGGACGAACCACCCATGCGGAAGTGCTTATAACATAGCAACTTCCGCATGCTTTATATGTCACTTTCCACTCATAAATCTCCAACCTTCGGCACAAAACCCCTTCCGTGCCGAAGATTTTTGCAGCATTATTATAGAGACACGTTTATAGAAAGCCACCGAAAGCCCAGAGATCTCCCACAGATCTCCTATGGTGGTCGCCTAACTTGCAGCAGATTTATTCCCAATACGAGTAAGGAGTTTTTATACAAATCACACCAATAAATCACCATTTCACACACCATAACTTGCATATCTGCAAATTTTTCTGTACCTTTGCAGCATAAATTCAATTAATGTTATGGGACAAAGCGAAGCGATAAAACTTTTTGAGGAGAAAAAGGTTAGAACTATCTGGGATGATGTGCAAGAGAAATGGTATTTCTCGGTATTAGATGTTATTCAAGTTCTTGCTGAGAGTGTAAATCCTACTGACTATTTCAAGAAGATGCGAAAAAGGGATGAACAACTCGCATCCTTCGTGGGGACAAATTGTCCCCAGGTACTAATGAGTGGCGATTCGGGAAAAAGACGTAAAACTTTAGTTGGCGACGCTCAAACTATTTTCCGTATCATCCAATCCATCCCTTCGCCCAAAGCAGAACCTTTCAAACAATGGATGGCGATGGTCGCTGCACAACGGTTGGATCAAATGCAAGACCCTGAACTTTCTATAGAGCAAGCGATATTAGACTACAAGCGTTTGGGATATTCTGATGCTTGGATTAATCAGCGAATTAAGTCTATTGAAGTGCGAAAGGAATTAACAGATGAGTGGCAAAGAACAGGAGTAAATGTGGGTATGGAATACGCTTCTTTGACTGACATTATCACCAAAGAATGGAGCGGAATGACCACCAAGCAGTACAAACATCTAAAAGGACTAAAGAAAGAAAACCTACGAGATAACATGACTAACCTTGAGATAGCGTTGAATACTTTGGCAGAAGCTTCGGCAACAGAACTGTCTAAACAACGCAATCCAAAGGGATTTAGACAACAAACGCATGTCGCAAAAGATGGTGGTAGTGTAGCCAAAGCTGCTCGTAAACAATTGGAAAGACAATTAGGAAGAACAATCATATCAAGCGAAAAAGCCAGTGATTATATTCTTCCGATAGAATCTAAAGAGGAGTGACACTTCATTGCATAACGAAAAAAATGCAATAATTTTGCTCAATCCAAAATATTTCACTACCTTTGCAGGCTAATTAACAGCAATAAAGAACTATGCGTATACACTTTATAGCTATAGGTGGTGCCGCCATGCACAATTTGGCCATGGCGGTAGCTACCAAAGCAGGATATGTGGTGACAGGGTCGGATGACGAGATCTTTGACCCTGCGCGTACACATCTCGAGAAAGCAGGACTACTGCCTAAAGAGATGGGATGGCATCCAGAGAATATCACCTCTGATATTGATGCTATTATTTTAGGTATGCACGCGCGCGAGGACAACCCAGAGTTAGTTCGTGCACGCGAGTTGGGAATCAAAATATACTCTTTCCCAGAGTACTTATACGAGCAAACCAAAGACAAGATTCGCATCGTAGTAGGTGGTAGCCATGGCAAGACCTCTACGACCTCTATGATCTTGTACGTGCTCCAACGCCTCGGCATAGAAGCCGACTATATGGTGGGGGCACAGATTGAGGGCTTCGAGCGAATGGTACGTCTGTCGGACACCGCTAAGTATGCTGTGTTTGAGGGCGATGAGTACCTGACTTCCCCACTCGACTTGCGCTCTAAATTCCTATGGTATCACCCACATGTGGCGATACTCACAGGTATCGCATGGGATCATATCAATGTGTTCCCTACTTTTGATGGATATGTGGACACTTTCCGCCAGTTCGTTGATAGTTTCGAAGAGAACGGTAGTTTCATCTACTACCAACACGACGAGAACCTCTGTAAGATTGCAGCAGGTGCTCGCAAGGATATTAAACTATTGCCTTACGAGGCATATCAAGGCGAACAGAAGATGACTATCTTTGGTCGCCACAATATGGAGAACCTGCAAGCCGCAGCATTGGCATGCGAGCAGGTAGGAGTAAAGCCAGAAGACTTCTACCGCGAGATTTCAACCTTTACAGGTGCAAGCAACCGCCTTGAACTGATCGATGAAATCGGCACGAATGTAGCATACAAGGATTTCGCCCACTCTCCAAGCAAACTTCGAGCTACAGTGAATGCCGTGCGCGAACGCTACCCTGAGAAACAGTTGGTAGCAGCGATGGAGCTACACACGTTCTCCAGTCTGATGGCAGACTTCCTGCCTCAATACGAAGGGTGCATGGCACAGGCGGATGTGGCATTAGTGTATTTCAATCCGAAGGTGATTGAGCACAAACGCTTGACCCCAATCACAGCCGAAGAAGTGCGTAAGGCCTTTGGCACAGAAAATGTAGAAGTGTTTACCGATAGCCAACTATTGCAAGCGCGTCTTCGTTCTATCAAATACGATAATACGGCACTCTTGATGATGACCTCGGGCACTTTCGATGGTGTGAATATACCCGAATTTGCGAGGGAACTAATCAAATAATAGTTAGCAAATCTTTTGTGAATTACGTAAACTAAAGGAGTGCGATGAATCGCACTCCTTTAGTTCGTTTAGCCGGCAAATAACTTCTCTTTTATATGCTAAAGTCTTGCAAATATCAGAAAAATATACTACCTTTGCAGCGGATAAAGCTTTTCTATTCCGATGGAATAACACATGTTTAATGCGTAAAGGTGATAAAATACGATTTTTGGATGCGGTGGGCGGAGGTACTATCGTACAGTACGATGCGCAGCGAGAACTCGTTTGGGTAGAGACCGAGGATGGCTTCGATGTGGGACCAATACCTGCAGCCAAATGCGTGATGGACACTGCTGCCACCAGCTATCAACGCAAAGGTTGTATCGGCACGCATAAGCAATCCGAGTCACCAGCACCATCCATTAGCACTCCAAAAACAGCTCCCGCCAAACGGTCCAAACGCCAACGCGATGAGCATGTAATAGACCTGCATCTGGAAGCCCTACCCACCAATGGCAACGGAATGACAGAAGTAGAGAAACATCAGTATCAACTGCGCTACTTCCGCATGAGCATGCAGCAACATATCCGCCACCGCGGACGACGTGTAGTGATCATTCACGGCAAAGGCAATGGCGTGCTGCGCAACGAGATACGGCAGATACTCAAGCGTGACTTCGCAGGGAAAGTAGAGGTCCATGATGCAGACTTTGCTCGCTACGAAGAAGGAGCGACACTCGTCGTGGTGAAGTAAGATAACGAAAACGAATTAATCTTAAAACGATATATTGATTATGAAAAACAATCATGTTTTGATGGCTTTAACAGCCGTGCTATTGCTGATGATGAGTTGCGCTCCCAGCGCGGAGAAACGCACCGACCAAGCTATTCAGCAAGTGATGAACGACTACCAAGCAGTAGGTGTCGCTGCTGTCATTGTCCAAGATGGGCAGATCGTTTATGAAAAAGCTTTTGGCCATGCCAATCTCGACAGTCAAACGCCTTTGACGCCCCATCATTTCATGCGTATTGCATCCATCTCCAAGTCCTTCACCGCAACCTCCCTCATGCAGCTTGTGGAGAAAGGTGTCATCTCGCTCGACGATGATGTGAGCAATCTCATTGGCTTCCAAGTACGCAACCCACATCACCCAGAGGTGCCTATCACATTGCGCATGGTGCTTTCGCACACAGCCAGTTTCCGCGACCCAGAGAATTATTCCACGCTTGACCATATCAATCCTGCCGTGAATGGCGACTGCAGAGCCACCTATTACGATTATGCGCCAGGTACTGGCTACAACTACTCGAATCTGGGTCTCAACTTCGCAGGCGCTATCCTCGAGAAAGTGTCTGGCGTGCGTTTCGACCGCTATGTGAAGGATAATGTGATAACACCACTAGGATTGCATGCGGGTCACAACAACGACGAGCTTGATAGCACAAGACGTGCTTCTATATACCGTTATCGCGACGGACAATACGTTGAATCCAATGCCTACGGCAGCGTAGCACATCAACTCGATGATTACATCATGGGCTACTCAGCACCTATCTTTTCGCCTACTGGCGGCGTGAAAATCTCGGCGCACGACTTGGCTACCTATATGATGATGCACATGAACTATGGCCAGCTCAATGGCGTGCGTATCATCTCCGAGGAGAGTGCCCAAACCATGCAGACACCCGTATGGATCAAGCTAACGGATGACTATTACGAAGACCAATACGGATTATGCCTCCAGGAGTTTGTGGACTTCCTGGATGACCCTCACTACAACACACCAGGTAACTACCCTGTGGGACATACTGGCGATGCCTACGGATTGCGTAGTATCATGATGTGGAGCCCTGCGGATGGTTGGGGTATCGTGGCCATCACCAATGGGTATGTGTTCAATCCCGAGCAAGATGTCATTGAAGCATTGGCCAATGCGATCCATAAGGCATATTTTGGTATATCTCAATCGTGTGACAAGACTGCTCAATTGACTTACGAACCATTTACAGGCGAGTTGCGCCACGCTTTTGGTATCTCCACCAACACCCGCACCACGACCCCTATCGTACTCACCCGCATCACAATCGGCGACCAAACTGGATACGGCGAGGCGGCGTTGCCCCCTTATCTCAAGGAGACGCAGGAGTCAGTTTGCGTTTTTCTAAAGTTGGCTCAGCCTGTCATCAACAGCTGCCGCGAGCCGCTGAATGTGGATAGTATCATGCAGGTAGTCAATGCCTTGGCACCAGGCAATCATGCGGCAAAAGCAAGTATAGACATTGCCTTGCACGACCTCTATGGCAAGCTGCACAACCAGCCCCTCTGGCAGATGTGGGACATTAATCCTGCTGCTACCCCTTGCACCAGTTATACGATTGGCTACGATGCCAACGATTCGATAGTGCTGCATAAAGTGCGCGAAGCAGACTGGGCGAAGATTCTCAAAGTCAAACTCGGTCGCGAGGAGGCAGAAGATAAACGTATGATTCGCCTCATCCGTAGCATTAGCGATAAGCCTATCTATGTAGATGCCAACCAAGGTTGGCCCACCAAAGAGCATGCGCTGAAGATGTGCCAATGGTTATCTGAGCAGGGTGTGGTACTTATCGAGCAGCCTATGCCTAAGCATATGAACGAGGAACATGCCTGGCTTTGCGAGCGGGTAGAACTGCCTATTATCGCCGACGAGGCATGCCAAACGTATGCCGATGTAGCGGGGCTGCAACCCTACTACGATGGTATCAATATCAAACTGATGAAGTGTGGCGGCGTGGCGGAAGCGCGTAAGATGATTACTTTGGCGCGTGAGTTGGGTATGCAGGTGATGATTGGTTGTATGACGGAGACAAGTGCAGGTATCTCTGCGGCTACAGCGCTCAGTCCGTTGGTGGATTATGCCGACTTGGATGGTCATGTACTGCTTGCTAATGACCCATACGATGGTATTCAACTGGTGGATGGCAAACTGACGCTGGTCAACAAACCTGGCACGGGTGTCACCCTGCGCTAATACTTAAAAATATTTTCTATCAAACAACCGCCCGCATATGAAGAAGCTCATCCTTCTCACTGCCCTAATAGCAGTCACACGCTTTGCTCATAGCACCGAATATGTCATTAATCATTGCCCCGTCACCCCTGTGCGCGAGGAACCAGCCCATGCAGCCGAACAAGCTACCCAACTGCTCTTTGGCGAAGTATGCGAAGTGGTGGACCGCCACTCCAGCTGGACCAAGATCCGCTCTACTATGGATGGACAAGTAGGCTGGGTCGTATCTAAGATGCTGACACCTGTGAGCGAGGAGGCGATTAGGTTATTGGGCGAAAGGCGTGAGGCGAATGGTGAAGGCGTAGTGGCTACACCTATGGCGGTGGCAACCGACACAAAGACCGGCGAGCAACTGATACTTACCATCGGTACACGATTGCCGTACTATAAAAAAGGCGCCTTCGAAGTGCTGGGAAAGAAATATAAGATTAATCCTCGTTGTGTGTATGAGGTTAAAGGTGAGGGGTCAGAGGTTAAAGGCGAGGATGTCGTGCGCGTGGCACAATCGCTGCTGAATGTGTCATATCTATGGGGCGGAAAGAACATAATGGGCTACGACTGCTCGGGCTTCACACAAACGGTGTATAGCGTGTTTGGCATTAACCTCTTGCGCAATGCCCGCGAACAGGTCACTCAAGGGCAAGTGGTGGGCTCACTGGCAGAAGCGCAACCAGGTGACTTAGTGTTCTTCGACCATTTAGATCGTGCTCCAGAGGCTACAAGGATAACGCATGTGGGTATGTTGATTAGTCCGACGGAGGTCATCCATTGCTCGGGCTGCGTGCATGTGGATAAGATCGACGAGACGGGTATCCGCCTCGCCAACGGCGAACTGACGCATTATCTGGTGCAGATTAAGCGCTATTTGTAGCCTCTCCATACCCTATATTTATACCCTACACCTCTTGCCCTTAGATAAGCTTCGCTTTGGTATAGAATTTGTATCGTTACCGTCGAAGTATATGCTAAAACAGCAGGCGATATTCGAAAAATCACACTTTTTCGGGCATACATTTGCCCATGTGAAGAAAAAATCGTAACTTTGCAGGCGTAATAGGAGCCAGAACAATGAGTCTGGAATAAAGATAGAAACGAAAAATATGGACAAACAAACACAACGTGATTACCTCTATATGCGCATGGCGCGTACCTGGTCAGAGAATAGCTATTGCGTGCGCCGCAAAGTGGGAGCCATCTTAGTGAAAGACCAAATGATCATCTCCGACGGTTACAACGGTACACCCAGTGGCTTTGAGAATGTGTGTGAGGATGAGAATAATGTGTCTAAGCCCTACGTTTTGCACGCAGAGGCGAATGCGTTGACCAAAGTAGCACGTAGCAATAACAGCAGCGAGGGCGCAACCTTGTATGTGACCGCTTCGCCATGTATGGAGTGCGCCAAACTGATTATCCAATCGGGTATCAAGCGCGTGGTTTATGGTGAGAAATACCGCATTATGGACGGCGTTGAACTTCTCGAACGCGCAGGTGTGCAAGTGGACTTTATGCCGGACCAAGAATAATAATTGAACCAAGAACAAGGAGCCAAGAATAAAGACAAGTAAGTTTCGACTAAATAGACAAATACATATAAATCTTTACTCCTTATTCCTTGTTCCTTAATCGAAAAAAGAACTATGAAAAAGTATTTATTCCCAACCCTGACCATCGTTTGCCTACTAGTGGGCTTTCTGATAGGTAATGCTGTGTCGAACAAAGTGAATGCACAGCGTTTTTACATTCAAAACGGACAACTATTTCAGCAACCTGAGTCGAAAGTAGATCAACTATTGCAGTTGATGGACCAAGCCTATGTCGATAAAATCGACGTAGATAGCATAACCGAGGAGGTGATGAAAGAGATGGTCAAGCGTCTTGACCCTCACTCTGCGTATATTCCAAAAGAGGACTTGGAGATGGTGAATTCGGAACTTTCTGCCTCTTTCTCGGGCATTGGTGTGCAGTTCTCGATTCAAAACGACACCGTACAAGTGGTGGCAGTCATCCCTGGCGGTCCATGCGAAGGTATGGGTGTGTTAGCAGGTGATAAGATTGTGATGGTTAATGACTCGAACTTCACAGGCAAAACCATTACCAACGAAAAAGTAATGCACGCTTTGCGCGGCCCCAAAGGCACCGAAGTGAAGATTGGTGTTAAACGCAATAGTTCGGATGAGGTGTATGATTTCACCATCACCCGTGGCGATATACCTGTGCACTCGGTGGATGCGAAGTTTATTATAGAGGCTAAAGGACAAAAGATAGGTTTTGTGCGTGTGAATCGCTTTGGCGAGAATACCTATGATGAGTTTATCGCTGCATTGGCATCGCTGAAAGGCCAAGGTGCTAATGCGTATATCGTGGACCTGCGCGAGAACTCGGGTGGATACATGGATCAAGCCATTAAGATGGCGAATGAGTTTTTGGCAAAGGGCGATTTGATTGTCTATTCGGAAGGTCGCGCATATCCTCGCTATGAGGCGCGGGCGAACGGTTCGGGCCGATTCCAACGTGATTCGTTGGTGGTGCTGATTGATGATTTCTCGGCTTCCGCCAGCGAGATCTTTGCAGGTGCGATGCAGGATAACGACCGCGCTACTATTATTGGTCGCCGCTCCTTTGGTAAGGGACTGGTGCAACAACAATTGCCATTTGCTGATGGCAGCGCCATTCGTTTGACCGTAGCGCGATACTATACACCATCGGGACGCAGCATCCAAAAACCATATAAGTTGGGCGAAGGAGAAGATTATGCGATGGATTTGCTGGAGCGTTTTGAGCATGGGGAGTTCTACTCGGCTGATAGTGTACAAATAGCCGATTCTACCGTATATTTGACCAAGAAAGGTCGCATCGTGAGAGGTGGTGGCGGAATTATGCCTGATGTGTTTGTTGGTCGTGATACTACCCTCAATACGCCATACTTCAATATCGTAGTCAATCGTGCATATACGTATCAGTTTGCCTACCAATATACCGACCGCCATCGCAAGGAGCTGAGCCAATACAAAGACTGGCAATCGCTGGAGAAGCATCTGCTGAAGGCGAACTGGCTGCCTGAGTTTGTGGCATTTGCCAAAGAGAAAGGTGTGGAGCCTAATGCGGAGCAGTTGGCGAAGTCCAAGCCATTATTGGTGCGATTGGTCAATGCGTATATTGTGCGCAATATATTGAACGACGAGGGCTTCTTCCCGCTCTTTGAGCGCGATGATGACATCACTAAAAAAGCCGTTGAAATATTGGAAGAACGTATGTAATATGAAGTATTGGCAGTATATCGTAGGCGTGATGCTATGCAGTATCTTGGTGGGTTGCCAGCGCACGGCAATGCCCAAACCATATGGCTATTTTCGCATAGCCATACCTGATACGTCGTATGCTGAAGTGCAAACGCTACATTATCCCTATGCTTTTCGATTATCCACCAATGCATATATCAAAGAGCGTCAGGAGAAAGGTGAGCAGTATTGGATAGATATTCAGTATCCAACGTTGAATGCGACGATTCACTGTAGTTACAAGCCAGTTGAGAACAACCTGCGTATCCTGTCGCGTGATGCCCAAGAATTTCTATACAAACATACCACAGTAGCCTCCGCAATACCAGTACAAGAATATGGTAATGCAGCGAATAATGTGTGGGGATTGTATTATGAATTACATGGTAATACGGCTACCCCAATTCAGTTTGTTTTGACCGATTCCACCAAGCATTTCTTCCGTGGTTCGGTATATTGCAATAGTGTACCTAATCAAGATTCATTGGCACCGATATACGACTACTTGCGCAAGGATGTAAGGGTGCTGATGGAATCGATGAAATGGCGTTGAAATCGAGTACAATGAGTGTCTATTCTACGATATTATCCCATAAGCAACAATCTGCCAAGCTGTTGGCAATCTTGATTGATCCTGACAAGGAGCAAGCGTATAGACCGTTGTTGTCGGAGCTGAATCGTGCCGATTTGATCTTGGTGGGTGGTAGTACAGGTGGGAATATTGAGCCATGTATAGCAGCATTAAGGGCGCATACGGATGCTCCGTTGGTGATTTTCCCAGGTAATGTGGCGCAGTTCTCGCCCGATGCAGATGCTTTGCTGTTTCTTACGTTGCTGAATGCGCGTACAGCCGATATGCTGATTGATCCACATGTGCAGATGGCAATGCCTATCCTGCAATCGGGCATAGAGTCGATACCGATGGGATATATCTTGATTGATGGTGGCAGAAAGAGCAGCGTGGAGAAGGTGTCGCACTGTACACCTATACCTCAGGACGAGGTGGATAGGATTGTAGCGACAGCCGTTGCGGGGCAATTGCTGGGTAAGCAGTTGATCTATTTGGAAGCAGGTAGCGGAGCCAAAGCGCGTGTGTCAACGGATATTATCCGTGCCGTACGAGCACAGCTGCAAGTGCCTCTGATTGTAGGAGGAGGGATATGCACTCCAGAGGCTATGTTGCAAGCTTTTGACGCGGGGGCAGATATCGTGGTGATAGGTAATCATTTTGAACAACATCCCGATGAAATGGGCGATTTTATAAGAATTAAACGGGAACACTATGGAGAATGATACGCGCTATATGACGATGGCGTTGGCAGAAGCGCAGAAAGCCTTTGCTATGGGAGAGGTGCCTGTGGGGTGTGTTATTGTGGCGGATGGGCAGGTGGTAGGCCGTGGACATAACCTGACCGAAACCTTGGCGGATGTGACGGCGCATGCTGAGATGCAGGCTATCACAGCAGCCACCAACACCTTGGGCGGTAAATACCTGACACAATGCACCTTGTATGTTACGGTAGAGCCATGCGTGATGTGTGCAGGGGCTATAGGTTGGGCACAAGTGCAACGTGTGGTGTATGGAGCCAGCGATGAGAAACGGGGATTTACCGTGTATGCGCCCAAGGCATTGCATCCAAAATGCACGGTTTCATCGGGAGTATTAGAGGTTGAATGCCGCGAACTGATGCAATCATTCTTTGCTAAGAAGCGGGGTAGATAACCTGACAGCATAACGAAATAATAATAGACAAAAATAGTATGAAAAAATCCATCTTGACAACCTTCCAAGTGCTATCATTGGCTGCATTGGCTGCGTTGGCTATTTATCTTGCTCCCAAATATAGCAATCCCTTCAAATACCATTTTGAAGTGGGCCAACCTTGGGCGTATGGTTTGGTGACGGCTGAATCGAATTTTGCGATTTATAAAACAGATGCCCAATTGGAAGCGGAGCAGAAAGAGGTGTTACGTGACTATACGCCATGCTATACCTTGGATACGGCTGCGGTGCAAGGGCATCTTATGGTGGTGTCGCTTGAAGAGAAGGAGCGTTTGCAGGCATTGGGATGCACGAACGTGTCGGTATTGTACAATCGCGTAGCTACAAAGGTGGCGGTTGCCGATCTATATACGCCGAAAGAAGCGTACGAGAAAACGCATCGCAATATCGCTGTAAACTTACAATATGACTCGATTACATCGGATAATCTACGCCAAAACATCCTATCCTCCATCTCGCTAACCCATGGTATGGTGCAAGAGGGAGAGAAGATTATTGACACGGGTGAAATCGTGTCGGAGCGGACGTATCAGATACTGGAGTCGCTGCGCAGGACGATAGAGGAGCAAAACCTCTCGCATCGCCAATCATTGACATCGACGATAGGAGTAGGATTGTATATCATGGTGCTGGTGGCTATGTTTGGGATGTATCTATATACGTATCGTCGTAAGCTGCTGTACAACTTGCGCCATATGCTATTCTTTACGATCTTGATGGCGCTATTGGTAACCACCGCCTTTATCGTATTGCGCCATGTGGCAGCGGGATATATCTACTTGATTCCGTTTGCGTGGGTGCCTATCATTGCCCGCGTGTTCTACGACTCGCGTACTGCTATCTTTATTCATCTGATTACCATTTTGATTGTATCCATCGCGGCACCAGCGCCTTATGTGTTTGTCCTGCTGCAAGTGATTACGGGTATTGTGGCGGTGATTAGTCTGCGTGATATGACGCAACGTGCCCAATTGGCGCAAACGGCCTTGTTTGTGTTCTTGACATATAGCATTGTATATACAGCCATTACGATGTTGGTGACAGGTGAGATCATGAATGTGGAATATCATTATTACATCTACTTTGCCATCAATGCCGTGTTGGTGATTTGTGCTTATGGATTGATTTTCCTGTTTGAACGCACGTTTGGTTTGGTAAGCAACATCACCTTGGTGGAGTTGACGAATGTGAATTCGAACCTGATGTTGGAGTTTGCGGAGAAAGCTCCGGGCACATTCCAACACTCGCTGCAAGTGAGCAACTTGGCTACGGAAGCTGCCAAACGCATTGGTGCAAAAGTATTGTTGGTGCGTACTGGTGCGCTATACCATGATATAGGCAAGATGGCACATCCAGAGTATTTTATTGAGAATCAAACGGGTGTGAATCCGCTACAGGCAATGTCGTGTGCAGAGGCTGCCAAGGTGATTATCAACCATGTGGAAGAGGGTGAGCGCATCGCACGCAAGCACCGTTTGCCCGAAGTGATTGTGCATTTTATTCGTTCGCACCATGGTACATCGGTGACTCGTTACTTCTATAATACGGCGGTGAATGCGGCAAAAACTGCGGGAAAAACCGCTACGGATGTCAATAAGGAAGACTATAGTTATCCAGGTCCAAAACCATCTACTAAAGAGGCAGCGATATTGATGATGGCGGATGCGATAGAAGCGCGTTCACGTTCGCTGAATGAGCTCACAGAGCAATCCATCGCCGAGATGGTGGATCAGATGATAGATGCGCAAGTGGCTGATGGTCAGTTCTCGGAGACGGTGTTGTCGTTTAAGGATTTGGAAGATATCCGTGCGGTCTTCAAGCAAAAACTGATTGAGATCAACCACCATCGAATCGTGTATCCAACGATAGAAGAAACCAAATAAATAGTTCACAAAGAGATCATGGTAAATAGCAAATTATACTTAGCTCCGATGGAGGATGTGACCGATCCTGCCTTTCGCCTCTTATGTAAGCGATTTGGTGCGGCGCGTGTCTATACTGAGTTTGTGAATGCTGATGCCTTGGTGCGCGATGTGGCTTCTACTACGCGTAAGTTGCAGATAAGCGATGCGGAACGCCCTGTAGCGATACAGATCTATGGTCGCGATGCGGAGAGTATGGCCGATGCGGCACGCATCGTGGAGCAAGCCAAGCCCGATTTCATCGATATAAACTTCGGTTGTCCGGTCAAGAAGGTGGCAGGTAAAGGTGCTGGTGCTGGACTGCTGAGAGATATTCCCAAGATGTTGGATATCACTCGTGCGGTAGTGAACGCGGTGCATACCCCTGTGACCGTGAAGACACGCCTTGGCTGGGATGATAATAATCGCATTATTACCGAAATAGCTGAGCCATTGCAAGACTGCGGTATTGCGGAGTTGGCTATCCATGGTCGTACACGCAGCCAGATGTACCGCGGCGAAGCGGACTGGTCGCTGATTCGAGAGGTGAAGAACAACCCACGTATTCATATCCCAATCATCGGTAATGGCGATGTCACAACGCCCGAACAAGCGAAGAAATGCTTCGATGAATTTGGAGTAGATGCCATCATGGTAGGTCGTGCGACCTTTGGTTGTCCATGGATCTTCGAGGACATGCAACACTATTTGGCTACGGGTGAATTGCTTCCTCCTCGCAGTATGCAATGGTGCGTGGATATCCTCAAGGAGCATGTGGAGCGCAGTATTGATTGGATAGGCGATGAGCGCAAGGGTATTGTGCATAGTCGTCGCCATTTTGCAGCATCACCCGCCTTCAAGTGCTTGCGTGATTTCCGTCAGACGCGCATCGCGTTGCTTCGTGCCGATACGAAAGCTGAAGTCTTCCAAATCATGGATGAAATCGTAGAAAAATGGGGAAATAATTTACAATTATGATTCAGATAACTTTTACCGATACTGAAATCCTAGCTACTGAAGATGGCAAGTTGGTAGGTAAGATTGAATTTGCTCTTGCAGGAAACGAATTATCAATCTTGCATACCTATGCCTATGAAAGTGGACGAGGCATTGGCAGTTTACTGATGAAAAATGCGATGGAATGGGCAAAAACTCAACAATATGTAATTCTGCCAATCTGTCCATTTGCTCAGAAGTATATCGAACAGAATAACAACTAATATTCTATCTCATGTCAGTATCTTCTCCTGAAATCATCCAACTCCGCAGCGATGTAGAAAAACTGTTAGGTCAAAGCCTGCATTCTCCTGCTGATTTTCAATTGCTTATTCATCGAATTTGGGAGAAGCAGCATGCGGTCCTATCGCTCTCAACTATCAAACGCCTGTGGGGATATGTAGCGAGCAATGGCACGCCTCGCCTCTCTACGCTCAACACCATGGCGCAGTTTCTTGGCTTTGCGGATTGGAATGCTTATCTCGTTGCGCTCGAGCAACGAGGTGGCATTGAGAGTGCGCTGTGCACGGGCGAAGGCATACAAACTGCTGACCTTCAGGCAGAAGATAGGATTGTAGTAGCATGGCAACCTAATCGCCAATGTACTTTTAGATATCTAGGTGATAACCAATTTATTGTAGAGGAGTCTAAAAACGCCAAACTACAACAAGGAACTACCTTCTCCGCAGCGCGTTTTATGATTGGTCAGCCTATGTATTTGGACAATATCCTCCTCGCTGATGGCACTCACACCTCCTACGTCGCAGGCAAACGCAATGGTCTAACATCTGTCATCAAATTAAACAATTCTACACAATCCTAAACAACTCTACACTCCTTCCATGGATATCTCCGACTCTGGCTTCATCGCTCCACATACCATCTCCACCAACTGGTCGGATATCGTGCTCTTTCAGCAGCGCAACCACAATATGCTCTACCATGCCAAACGCTATGGTAAGTATTTTGTGTTGAAGGGCTTATCTGCTGATTGCCAATCGATTACTGAATACCTTTTTCTACAAGAGAAGGAGTTCGCTTTTGGCATTTCGCTCAGCCATCCTCATATCGCAGAGACTTATTCGCTGGAGAATGTAGAAGGCTGCGGTCGGTGTATCGTGATGGAGTATGTGGACGGTACCACTTTGGCAGAGTGGCTGACTACGAATCCTTCAAAAGCGGCTCGCCAAAGAGTGATGATGCAACTGCTTGATGCACTGGAATATATCCATTCTCTCCAACTGGTGCACCACGACCTTAAGAGCAGCAATATCCTCATCACCCGCAATGGACAGAATGTCAAACTCATAGACTTCGGACTGAGCAATACAGATAGCACATCATACAACAACAATTCTACCACAGACATTCAACTCTTTGCTAATATACTTACACTACTCTTTCCTAACCGTTATCGCTCGATTGCTCGTGCTTGCCTGCAAGGTACTTATGCCAATATCGCAGCCCTCAAACAGGTCTTCCATCGCCGACAAACATGGCAAAAGAGTGTTCCATACATCGTTTCTGCTATCTGCTTGATTCTTTGTGCGATACTTTTGTCCCAACGTATA
Source organism: Paludibacteraceae bacterium (assembly GCA_017546705.1). Taxonomy (GTDB): domain Bacteria; phylum Bacteroidota; class Bacteroidia; order Bacteroidales; family Paludibacteraceae; genus Colicola. The sequence goes on along the minus strand of JAFYSB010000012.1, from coordinate 13,984 downwards.
GGTAGTAAAATCCGCGAGCAACAAATGCTAAAAACCATCAACTACCATGTTAATCAGGAGATTAGCCAGCTCCAACATGCTGCAGACACGTGCAGCACATATCTTGTTTTTGCCCAAGAAAACTACCCAACGCTTTGGGAGAAATCAGCATTGGTACGAGATTCTATTGCTGATTTATATGCCGATGATCCCGCCTTACACGTACAGTGTATTGAGACATGGTCATTGATTTTCGGCGAGCGATTGATGGAGTTGGACAACCAAATTAAGCAAGACAAGCAAAATACCACGAACTAACCCCTTGTTTGCCCCCCTATCTGCCCCTTATCTCCATTGGAACCTCATTGGAATCTGATTGGAACCTCATTGGAACCTCACCGAATGATTGCCATGAGTTTCTCGTACTTTCTACGAGGGATCTATACCGCTTCCTTATGAGCATTTGGAGCAAGTCATTTTCTCATAATTCGAAATTCTTAATTCAAAATTAAGATAAATTTGCATAATTCCCAAAAAAGTATTAACTTTGCAGCGCAAACAGTTAATTATTTATAAATATTAACTGTAGGTGACATATTGAATTATAGCGTTTGCTATTTATTCGCTAACATACCTTGAAACCTGAGAAATTTCAATTTGTATAGCGTCAGTTGAAGCACGAATGAGTAGAATCATCGTTGCCGATTGGTGGTATATTTGTATGTGTATTCCGAATAAATGAGCGAATGCCCACGTGTAGGCGTGGGCGATTCGTTGTTTGGATGCACGGGTTTTCTCAGGACCTCAAGGTATGGACAAGGAATCGTTCATGCCTTTTTTGTGCACCAAACTGCCAAACACAGCACGAAAACCATGCCACTAATACCCCTTGGCAGCCCCATGGCAGTTAAAAGAACCAACAAGAACCATTGCGTTTTTTGCTAGTAAAACACAAAAGCAGTACCTTTGCAAAGCAAAAATATAATTAACATTCATAAACATGAAAAAACTATCTCTCTATCTTGTGCTTCTTGCTTTAGTAAGTTGCAACTTTCAACCAAAGTCCAAGCCACTTGCAGGCGCAGATCTGGCATTGTACAACAGAACTGTAGAACAAGTAACGACCATTGAAGGGCTTCTGTGTGAAGTCAATGGTATGCAGGCGAACGAAGCCCTACAACTCTATGCTTTTGCAAGTGAATTACAATATACCTACGATTATCAATCCCTTGACTCTGCGTCACAAGTTAAGTGCGCCATGTTGCAAGAGCGCATAGAAAATCTTAAAACCAATATCCAACAGACCGTAAAGGATAATTTGGATAATATTCCTGTCGATATCTACCATAACGAGGATTGTCTGCTGGAGAAGAAAACCACTTATCCTGTTTACCTCAAACGAGGCGAGAAACTGCATGTAAATATCTCCACCAAACGCGCTGCGACAGTCAAGGTGTATAACTACGATGCTAAATCCACTCTTAAAACCCTCAGCGAAACAACAAAGTTCAATTTTACTATCAGTATTGAGAATGCTGCTATTTATCTTGTAGAGATCAATCCTGGTTCTACATCACAATATGCTCGCATCAATATCAACTATACCACAAACAACCTCGCACGCCTCACACCTACAGAGATTGGTGAGCGCGAGGTGGAAGCCAAGTCGGGCGAGTTCCGTGCTTGGTCAGTTAAGGGCGTCAAGATGAAAAACATCTTGGACGAACCTCGTAAGTTCACCCTTCGCGGTCAACTCAAGGCAATGTTCTCTGGCTCTTATCGTGGTGTAGTGGGAATTGATGTACCTGCTGGTGCTACCGATATCTTGTACAGCATGCGTATTTCTACCAACGAAAGAGACCGCAGTTCTGATGGCGAGTTTAATGAGCATGCAAATGCTACTTATCGCAAGATAAAGATGCTGGGCTTGCCAGTATATGAATCCACCCGAAGCGCAGGCATTATCAATACTATTTTAGGCGATTATACACCATTGCGCGAAGAGGATGCTTATATCAATATGTTTGTCTTTGGAAGTTCGTCACAAGCTAAGAAGTTCCAAGACAACAAACCCACCAATCAACTCAGCTACGACATCAACTCCTCTATCATGGGTATGCAATCTTGCACAGGTCGTATTCCTGTTAAGGGCCGCAAGACTATTTATTTGGGATTTGAGAACGAGCGCACTCGCTACAATAATTACGTCTGGGTTGAACTCATTGCTGCTCAACCAGTAAACGAGTACTATAAAACCGAGTATTACATTAATTAGTAATACGATACAACACAACTCTATCCTACTCAACACTAAACAACACTATTATGGCAAAGATTCCAGGACTCAGTTTCTCGCTCAAGCGAGCAGTAGGTATTTCGGGCTTGAAGACTAAAGTAGCCCGTGCAGTAGGTATCCCTACCACCAAACAAGGATTAGAGCGCAAGATCGGTGGCGCTATCATCAAAGGCATCACTGGCAAAAGAAAATAACAATTAAACTTTTTAAACATATACAATCATGGGACTTTTAAATTCTATCAAAGACCACTTCACAAACGCAGAGTTTTCAGTGGCGCCAAACAAGAAAGTAAAAACTATCTGTGCAGATTTCAAGAAAGCTTTTGGTTGCACCCTGGCTATCTACAAAGGCAAACAATTGGCTGATGGCGACTTGACCCTCAACCAACTCAACCAAAAAACCACCAAGGACGTTAAGACAGCAGCTTCTGGTGAGTTGAAAATCAAAGCCTCTATGAAGGTAGGCGATGCTGAGAAACTATTTGATGAGATGTATGGTCTTACAGTACAAATCAAAGATCCAGCTGGTGAGAAATGCGTGGACAACAAACTCACCATCGGTCAAGCTTCTCGCGGCGAATAACCCAAATCAGGCATAGGAGTTTGATAGCTCCTATGCTTACTATAACGCATAATTAAATCATGATAGAAAATACACGTCCAGTAATAGTTTTCAACCGTATGTTTGCAGGGAAATATCTATGCAATCATATTGGGCATGAAGTCATTAATCTTTTCAAGTCTGACAATGGGCATAACTATGTTTACATTCAACCTTATGGTACATATCATGCTAAATTTAAAGAACGAATAGGTTATGTGCTACTTGTGCGAGGAGTTGCAGGAAAAAAAGCTCTGGAAGTGTTGGGGTTGGCAACAGAACTAATAGATGTTTTTGACCCAACTATTGAGCAGCCATGGGAAAGTACAAAAAAATATATTAGCGATAACAACATATGTTATGGTGGTGCATCTTTACTAAAAATATTTGTACACCATGAGGGTGAGGCTGATGCTCAAAATGTATATCTTACATTCAAAGCAGGTAAGGTTATGCGTCCAAACAAGCCTGTATATTTAATTTATGGTACAATAGATACGATTTCAGATCCAGATTCCGTCTCTATACTTCTTAAAAACACATCTCAGGCAAAGTCATCTTTGAAGCAATATTTTGATATTGATGCTAAAGATTATAATATTTTGTATGATTTAGTCAATGACAAATCATTATGGACATTAGATACTGAAAAGATTACCAATGTTAATAATGTTGTCGTTCGAGAAGATAATTTTTTTGATATATGCGGTGTGGACGATTACGAACTGGCCTTTTCTAATGCTCTAGCATACTACATGAAAAAGTATCCTGAATTAGTAGTTGATTTCGCCAAAACAAAACTAAATATCAAAGGGAGAATTTCTAAATTCCCTATTGTAGAACGCGAAACTAATAATGTTGATATTTTACTAGAGAATGATGAAAAAATCGTTGTGATAGAAAATAAGATTACTTCTAAAATCAACGGTAAAAAAGTAGTGAATAATGATGAGGTTCGTACTCAGCTTGATAAATATTACGACTATGCCAAGAAAAGGGCTATAGGAGATGAAGAAGATTCAAGGACAAACAAAATCAAGGATGTAGTTTGTTATGTCTTGACTCCGAACTATAATCCTATTAACCTTACAGAGTACAATTCAACTGATTTCCCTTGTGATAAAATCTACAAACAAATCTTTTATAGTGATGTTTATGATTTCCTTATAGACAAACATCCAGAGGATATGTATTTCCAAGAATTCTTAAAAGGCATAGAAAAACATACGAAGCAACACCATAATGATTTGTTTGAAGAGACAATGGAAAAGTTCGTTAAGCAGATTCAACAAAAACAATAGGACAACGCTCACAGTCCTCAAGATGTGGGCATAATTGATCAATTATAAAAATTTTACAATTATGGCAGAAATTGCATTGAAAGGCAACATGAAGGTTAAAACCTTGAAAGCCGAGTTTAAGAAAGCGTTTGGTTCAACCCTTCGCGTGTACAAAAGCGCAACTTGCAAAGGCGCATTCGCTGACGAAGATGCTACATTGGCATCTATCCGTGCAGAGGGCGCTAAAGGTGGTGAACTCGCAGTTAAGGGTAACATGCAAGTAGGTAACTTCGAGAAGAAAGTAGCTGAGATGTATGGTATCGGCGTACAAGTGGCTAACGCTGACGACAGCGCTTTGGCTGACAACGCTGTAACTCTAGTTGCTGCAGGTAAGTAATCAGCCCCTTAACCTCCCATGGGGAGGAAAAGGCAGGTGGGTCTGATCGTCCACCTGCTTACAAAGGAGCAATGCTCCAGAAAGTGCTCTTTGACGTAGTGTAGAGAAAAGTTAGTTTAGAACAACATGAGGTTCTTTTAAGAATTGATAGATACTGATATACGTGATACCATGCTCATCGCGGCGCAGTTTCATAGGTTCGCCAACAACTACAATCTTTCGGAAAGAATCCGCCACATTGATTAATGGTCTAATCTCTTGTTCGCGTTTATCTGCATCTGGCAATCGCCATGCAGATTGGATATAATAACGCTGAGAACCAAGATTTACTACAAAATCAATCTCCAAGTTGCTGCGTTTTTGCTCCCCATTGATCGTAGTTCGAATAGGTACATTTCCAACATCTACTCGATACCCCAACATTCGTAGTTGGTTATAAAGTAGATTTTCCATCAAATGAGGTTCTTCAATTTGTCTGAAATGTAAAATAGCATTACGCAACCCTAAGTCCTGGAAATAATATTTTGACAGACTACCAATATATTGACGTCCCTTGATGTCGTATCGTTGCGCTTCTTCTAAAAGGAATGCATTCTCAATATGACCGATATAATTATCAATGGTTTTTGATGTGATAGATTGCATCTTTTTGATGGTTTTGAATGTATTGGCAATTTTATTCGCATTTTGTGGCGCACCTATACCCGAAGATAATATACGTAATAGTTCTTGAAATTCTTTTGGATTCTCAATAGTATAACGCTCAAATATATCCTTGAGATACACAGTTCGATAGATTTGCTCTAAATAATTGGATTTCTTTTCATCATTTGGCAAGGTGAGCACGTATGGTAGCCCACCATAAGTCATATATTCTTGCAAAGCAATTACTTCATCTCCTGTGAAGGCAGAACAAAATTCTGCAAATGATAAAGGATAAAGATGAATTTCATCCCCTCGACCACGAAACTCGGTTGCAATATCCGAACTAAGCAGATGCGAGTTGCTTCCCGTTACATAAACGTCCAAATGCTCTGTAGTGACCAAACCACCTAATAATTCGGTAAAATTGGGTATTAATTGAATCTCATCAACTATCAAATAATGTATCTTGTTGTCTATGATATGTTCGTCAAGCCATTGTAGGAAATAGTCTGTATTTAGGAAAGCCTTATTACGTGTATTCTCAAGGTCTACAACTAATATATGATCTGCTGCGACTCCTTCATTTAGTAAGTGGTTTTTAAACAGAGTTTTAAGTAGATAAGACTTACCAGAACGACGTAATCCTGTAACTACCTTGATTAATCCATTTTCCTTAGATTGGATAAGTTTTGATAAATATAAATCACGATTAATTTCCATATACACAATATATTACAAGCTTATCTTTGTATTTGTATTCCATTTTTATGGCAATCTTGCCGATATTATGTTGCAAAAGTACTGCTTTTATTTGAAATATGCAAATATTTTTGCAAAAAACTACATTTTTTCTACATTATAATGAGACCACCGCCTAGCAGACTCCATAGAAATCTAACAGCGAACGCTGTGAGCGGTCTAACAGAAAAACGATCCAACTTCTAACAGTGAAGCGATCTAAAATAAAATTTTAACAACCTTTAAATACTACTATTATGAGTTTAGAGTACTACAAAAAGCAAATGGTAGATCTTCGTGCCCGTTTGCAAAAAGAAAAAGATGCAAAGAAGAAAGACAACGAGCGTTACGCTGCATTGATTAAAAGTGCATCATTGCCAAGCAGTAAGGCATCTTACCGCAAGTCAAAAATCGACCATGCTGCATCACATGACCGCCAAATAGAGTCTATCAAACGCTCTATTGAGACTTGCAAAGACAATATCGCTCGCGAGCGCAAGAGAAAGTAACCATCAAAAAAAATAATACTATGGCAGAAATCGCGTTGAAAGGCAAGATGAAGGTAAAGACCTTAAAAGCCGAATTTAAAAAAGTGTTTGGTGCAACCCTGCGCGTATACAATGATGTAACTTGCAGAGGAGAATACGCAGATGACAATGCCACATTGGCATCAATTCGTACAGAAGGTGCTAAAGGAGGTGAGTTTTCTGTGAAGGGCAATATGCACATTGGCAATTTCGAGAAAAAAGTAGCGGACTTGTTCGGTATAGGAATACAAGTTGCTAATGCAAATGATAGTGAGTTGATTGATAACAATATCACTTTATCACAAGCAGCAACATTATCCTGTGCTGAAAATAAATCTAACATTACAGAATCTGTGGTTACAGACGAGGAAACTAAGAAGAAATTCAGTTCGCAATTTGCAAGCATTGCCATGCGTATTGCTAAATTAGATGAACAAGTTCAAAAAGAAGAATTGCTGACCATTATAAAAACGGCAGTGAACGAGCCAGAATTATTCGATTTAGAAACTATTAAAACTCGTTGTTCGGTGGAAATAAAATTCGACTCATCTTTATCCATTGAGGAAATCGCATCAAAAGTTGATAAAGAAAGCCAAGAAACCATGTGGAAACTCCTCATTCCTGTAGGTTTAGCTGGAGAAGAACTTAGCATGGATACAATTGAAACCTTCTTGAGATTAGCAAATTTATGGAACTTAGACATACCATTCTGTGTAAAATATCTTAAGAACCAAATATCCGAAGATAATGATGAGACTTTAGAGGAGTTGAGTCATAATTATGCTATCATAGCTAATGTAGTCGCAAATATTGATGGCGAGATTACGCCTGAAGAACTACATGCAATTATGAACATGGCGGAAGTTATGCAATTAGACTCTATCGTTGTCACATTGCGTTTAGCAATGGAGCATTTAGGCTTAACCGATTATGAGTCGCATAGTGCTATTGTTCGGAAAATCGCAGAGCAAGGATGGCAAGATGAAATGATGGACGCTTGGATAAAAATAGCTTTAAGTGATTTTAAACTCTCACAAGAAGAATTGGATCTGCTAAATGGACTATGCGGGATTTTAGGTATCGACTGGGATGATTGCTGCGAATCTATTCAGCAGGTAATAGACGAAATCGAGAACGCTACAGGAAATAGTGTGGAAATAGCAGAATAAATTCAATAACTCTTAATTTAAAACCTTGCGGAGTATAGGTTACCGTAAATATCGTTATGGCAGATAATCAAGAAAGTAAATTAACCCATATAAGGGTAGAACTTACTGCAAATGAAGGAGAGTACGCAGCATTTGATACAAATGAAGACATGCTTGGAGAAACGTTCGCTTTTCAGCGTGATGCTGGTGTTTTTAGATTAGAGGTGTATATTGACGGAGTTGCAAATGAAAAATATGCGGAAAAGTTGTCAGATAATGAAATTTTTACCGATTATGAAGATTTTAATCTTCAGTGGGGTGAAGAGTTCGAAGTTGTTAAGCGTTTTGATAATATTGCCGTTTATAGTTGGGATTTTGATGTTGAAGATTTTGATATTGCAAAATTACAGCTAATATTCACGTGCTACGATGTTGTTTTAGAATCTTCTGATTATAGCGAGGAGGGCCATTGCCCAGTATTAAAATATGACGGCCAAGAAATAGAACAAAATGAGATCCTCAGCAAAAATAAAGATTGCGAGGAAATTTGGAATCTTTGGGAACAATTGGATGCCGATGAAGATTGTGAAGACGAAGACTGGGAAGATGAAGATTGTGAAGACGAAGATTAATCAACACTATTTAGGTCAGCGGGATTGGGTTTCCGCTGGCTTGCAAAAACAACACCATTAATTATGAATAAAGTAAAAGAAACATTAATACAAATATACGACAAAGTTATTGAAGAAGATAAAATTTATCTCGTCAAACTCAATGGCAAGTATGGTGTTGTAGATAAAGACGGAAACGAACTTATCGAACCCAAATATACTGCGTTGGGAGATGAGTTCCGTGAAGGTTTGTTAGGAACATGGGGAGAAGGAGGATTGGGCTTTATAGATGACAACGGCAAGGAAATTATACCATGCCAATACCACAATACCCAAGATTTTAGCAATGGGTTAGCTGGAGTACGCCGTAAAGGGGAAAAATGGGGATTTATAAATAAACAAGGAGAAGAGGTTATTCCGCCAACATTTGATGAAGTATTAAATGGCTTTTCAGAGAAAGGGGTTGCAGAGGTTAAATTAAATAAAGAGACCTTCTACATTGATAAAAGAGGAGAGAAATTAGTTATCCAAGAAATGGTAAAACAAAAAAGCCTCATAAAGGTTTTAAGAAGTATCTATGACTATGTGGAAAGTGAGAGGAATATATATATAGTTAGAATATTTGGCAACGACCGCGTTCTTGATAAGAAAGGAAATCTTGTTACCAAAACTATTTATGATAAAACAGGATGTTTTGAAGCAGGAAGGATGATGGTACACAACGATGAGGGGTATGGATATATAGACAGTCATGGCAAAGAAGTAATTCGCTGTCAATATAGCGACTACAAGGAATTTAAAAGAAATGGATTAGCTGGGGTTTGTAACAAGCATGGAAAGTGGGGATTTATCAATAAACATGGCAACGAAGTAATACCTTTTCAATATGATTGGATCAGTACCTACCTTATGGGAACTGGAAGATGTGTTGCTTATGTTGAGCAGGATGGGAAAGGATGGTATATTGATAAGCATGGAAATAAATTAACTCGTATTGGAATAAGAGGACAACTTTATTCATATATAGCTTTATACGAAGATGGAAAATTTAGTTATCCTGAGGTTTCATTGTATCTGAATTCTATAGAAAATATAAAAGTGAGTGTAGATGGAAAAAGAATTGTCGATAATAAAGTTCTTGAATGTTTAGATAATAACCTTGTTGAAATTTCCGAAAAAAACATAGACTTTCCTGTTGCGTCGGAAATTATTGGCATACATAGAACGACTTGGAACAATGAACCTGATGGTTACTCATGTTATCTCAATATAAAGGGAGATTTTGATCCAATGAAATTACGATTGTGCAGAAGTAATTTTGTTTTTAATAATAAAGAAGGAAGTTATTCGGATACAATCCCTTTGCTTCAAGAGGTATATTATGACGGAAGAAAATTAATGTTAGAAAAGAATGAGGATATCTATTGGCATGGAGAATATGTCTCATTGCCATATCTGCATAAAGAAATTAATGGTGGAGATACCACTTGTAAACTAATATGGGGTTCTGGGATTGAAATAATAAAAAAGAATTTCCCTTTACTATACGAAAAATAATATATGAACACATTGCTTTACATCCTACTTTTAAAAGAACTCATTGGCTGGCAAGAGGGGCAAACCTTTTGGGAGTATATAGGTGAAGTTGTCATGGTTAACTTGGCAACATTGCTATGGGGACTATTTGCTTTTGTAATTTTATATTTCGGGGCGAAGTTTCTGGCTTGGTTCGAGAATTGCGACGCCATAAAAGCATTGGACGAGGCACAAGAGAAGCGCAATCAAAAAGAGCGTCAAAAGCGAGAAGAGATGATCAAAGCCTCAAATGACCCGATCTACAAAAAAATCATGTCCCGCTACTCCGCATGGCGAGATATGTTTGATAATATGGGATAAATATGTAATTATTCACAACTTAAATTTATAGTATCATTATGGCAAATTTATTTAGTCGTTTTTCTGCTAATATTGAGCAGAGTCAAACAGTAGTAGAAAAACAAGATAACAAGGCATTAGGAGCTCTTCGTAATTCATTGCAAGTAGTAAAAGATTCTTCTGAAAAAGCTAAAGCTGGTATCCAATCAATTGATCGCACAAAGGTAATTGAAAAAACAGTTGCTTTGGACTACGACAAGATTATCAAAGCTGTTAGTGCAGCAGGAATGTTTCTTAAGGCTGCGAAAGCAATCTCTCCCTCACTAGTTGTTTTGAAAGATGCAGCATTGTTGTACAATCAATCAGAAAAAGAACTAGCGGAGAAAGAAACAGAATATCTAAAATATTTAGGTACTCATATTGATGTCGATTTCTTATATCAGACTATTTCACCCATTGTATCATCTATCCCATTTGGTGATCAAATTATCAGTGTATTAGAACTTATTCGAAATAAAAAACAAGAATAATTTACAAAACATTTAGGTCAGCGGGATTGGGTTTCCGCTGGCTTGCAAAGAAACGAGAACAATATGCGATACGAATTTATATCTTCGGCCGCAGTTATGGCAGCAAATGGTAATCTAAGCGAGATTACCCCATGGCGACTAATCATCGATACAGATGAACAGACCATCACAGTAAGCAAACGAAACAGATTTCTCATCGGAACAGATGAGGAGACCTTGGCATTTCGTTTTATTCGCCGAGTAGAAATCAATGAACACCTGATAGGTGCAGACATTACTATCCAAGCCGTAGGTGGTAAACTTACTGCACGCTCTATGGCCAAAAGCGACTGCCATCGCATCAAAAAAATCCTTATGGAACACAACAAAAAAAGTAACACCAAGAGTATCGTATTTTCATAAAATAAGATAGTTATTATGGATTTTTCTAAACTCAAAAGCAAAGCCCAAGGGCTTGCTGAAAAAGTATCAGATGCCACGAAAGAAGCGTCACAAACAATTGCAGCTAAGACCTCTGAAATGAAAGAAAAGGTATCAGATTTCAAAGTAGAGGATGTTATTAATAATCTCAAGGGGTATGAGAAACACTTCTCTGAGAGTGAGTTGTGGAATAAGATAGCCAAAATAGGCAAATCAATAGGTGCAGCTATCATATATCCTGTACTATTGCTATTCAATCTGCTGAAATCTTCCGAAACTGACTTGAAGGAAAAGACCATGATTATAGGTGCATTGGGATATTTTATATTGCCATTGGACTTGATCCCAGACGCTATTCCAACAGCAGGATTCACCGATGATATGGCAGCTCTAGCAGCAATCATTAGTGCTTTAGCATCATGCATTACTATTGAATTGCAAAACGAGGCGAAACAAAAGTGCCATGAGCTATTAGGTGATATAGATGATCGCGCAATAGATGGTATTACCAAAATTATAGATAACGCACATAATAAAATAAACAAGAAAGACAAAAAATAACATATGAACTCCAAAATTCAAACATTCAAAAAAGAACTCAATCGAGTTTTTGATGACAACCTACGAACCAAACAATGGCATAATTATGTGGACTATGCTATTATTGGCTTTATCATCCTATCTACTGTAGAGGTATTCCTTTCTACTTACGACGGCATCGTAGAGCGCTATGGCACATGGTTGCACGCCATAGACTATCTTACTACCGCATTCTTCACAATAGAGGTAACACTTCGTATTTGGTGCGCAGACCTACTCGATCCTAAATACAAAGGCTTCTGGGGACGCATACGCTACTGCTGCTCCTTTTATGGACTGATAGATATTTTATCTACCTATCCATTCTATTTGCACTTCTTTATGCCTATTCCATATGTGGCACTCAAGGCCTTGCGTATTGCTCGATTGCTGCGTATATTCCGCTATATGAAGGCATTTAGCATCCTATCGCGAGCTATCACAGCTAAAAAGCAAGAGATGGTGGTATCATTGCAATTCTTGACAATCGTTACACTGATTCTATCATTCGTTCTCTTCTTTGTAGAGCATGCGGCACAACCAGAGGTATATGACAATGGTTGGACCTCTGTGGTATGGGCATTTGCACAGTATATTGGCGACCCAGGAGGCTTTGCCGATACACCACCAATTACCTTTACAGGACGTATTATAGCTTGCATCATCGGTATCTTAGGTATTGCTATTTTTGCCGTACCAGCTGGTTTGATTGGTTCAGCATTCACTGAAGTGATGGAGAAAGATGAGAAGAAAGAGAAGATAGAGAATAACATCAATAGTATTATACAATCATTTAAGTTCCTAAAAGATCAACAACATACCAATCTATTTTACGTTCCACGCTACCTTCCTTTAGATAGAATACTCACGCGTAAGTTCATTACTCATGAGCAAATTATTGAAGCGGTGAAAGCTTCAGATTGTTTACATCTATTTAATCTTCAGGATGTTGTGAACGAGAATGATAACCCTCAAAGTAATATTGTGCTTGTTAATTACAAAAAAAACAGACCATATGGTTGTTGTATTGATAGAGGCTCTAGAGTAACTATTGTATTCACATCAGGAACCTCAGAGCCTACGACAGGATGGTTTGCTTATCACATAGCCAAGTTAGGTAATTTCAACTATGTAGCTAAAGAAATAGAAACCAATCCAGATAATCCAACCACATACTATAATATCTTAGATGTAAATGATTGCCCTAATTTATCATTATTCTTGGAAGATATTAATCGTTTAGCAGCACGCGAGAATAGTTGGGTCATACCTATACTAGAAGCCACTGGACTCAAATCTCGTCCAGAACAAATACACTTCTGCTACAATTCCACCAAAGGTGATACTTCTTATAATGACCCCAAAAGTAAAATTACAGATTATCAAACATTTGATAAATTATATCAGACTGCTTCTGAAGAGCTTGAAAATAAATATGGCTACAAATCTGATAAAAACATATGGTACGCAATCGGAAATGCAAATATAGCACACTTCTTGACAGCAAGCAACATATTTACACTTCGTGTCGAAGCATACGTCTGGGTATTTGATAATCGTTTCTTGTCTATAACCAAGAGCATAGCAGAAACATTGCACACAATATTGGAACCAGAAAAAGCATTAGTTATTCCTCCAGAAATGTTACATCGCCCTAAAGGACACGACTTCAGTATGAGGGATTACATTGACTAAATACTTTGCATGCGTATTCTAATCACCGCCTTTGAGCCTTTTGGTGGGGCGGAGACAAATATCACACAATCTATTCTTTCTTTATTGCCTGATTACGTTGCGGATTGGGCAATAGAGAAAGTGTGTTTGCCAGTGAGTTTCAAGCGCGCACCCATCGTATTGCGAGAGGCAATAGCGACCTATTCTCCTGATTTAATCATCATGCTCGGGCAATGTCCTGCGGGCGAAAATATCCGTTTGGAGCGCTTTGCTATCAACATGATGGACAGCACAAAAGGCGATAATGATGGCTATATCCCGAACGAAGAAACCATTTACGCTAATCAACCACTCGCGCTACAAACACCATTGCCTATCAAGGAGTTAGAGCGATTTTGTACAGATTATGTACAGCCCGTACAAGTGTCTAATTCCGCAGGATTGTATGTCTGCAACCGAGTATATTACGAAGCATTATATCTGCACCAACAAGCAATCTTTATGCACGTACCGAAAAATATGGATCTAACACTTGCTCAACAGACAATTGCGCAAATAATGAAAAACCTATTGTATTGATTTTTGAGGGCAAATATTATATACACGAAAGCTACCGAAAGCCCATAGATGTCCCAGAGATCTCCTATGGTGGTCCCGAAACCTACAACTAAAGTACGACCTG
>JAFYSB010000065.1 GCA_017546705.1 Paludibacteraceae bacterium | reverse complement strand
TCGCAATCCCTCAAGGATGCGATGAAAATCGAAGTAGATGCATTGGCGGAGCAATATGGTCGCCGCCCATGCCTCATGGTCATCATTGTAGGTGACAACCCTGCCAGCCGCTCGTATGTGCGCGGCAAGATCAAAGCAACGGAGTACTGTGGTTTCGACGGCCACCTCGTGGAACTCCCAGAAGATGTGAGCGAAGCAACACTCCTCGCTGAGATCAACAAACTCAACAACGATCCACTCGTGGACGGTATCCTCGTGCAATTGCCTTTGCCAAAACATATCTCTGAAGATAAAGTCATCGCTGCTATCTCTGCCGAGAAAGATGTGGATGGCTTCCACCCAGAGAACGTGGCACGCCTTTGGCTCAACCAACACTGCATCCTCCCATGTACCCCAAAAGGTATTATCGAGCTTCTTGACCAAGCGGGCGTAGAGATGGCGGGCAAGAAAGCCGTTGTCATCGGCCGCAGCAATATCGTGGGTAAGCCAGTTGCCAAACTCCTGCTTGACCGCAATGCCACTGTGACGATCGCTCACAGCCGCACCAAAGATTTGGCTGCAGTTTGCCGCGAAGCGGATATCCTCGTGGCTGCCGTAGGGCGTGCGAAGATGGTGACTGCCGAGTTCGTCAAACCAGGCGCTGCCGTGATTGATGTGGGTATCAACCGCACTGATGATGGCAAACTCGTAGGTGATGTGGATTACGATGCAGTATTGCCTGTGGCTGGAGCAATCACACCTGTACCAGGTGGAGTAGGGCCAATGACCATCACCATGCTCATGCGCAACACGATTGAGTGCTTCCTTAATCGTATGAATAACAAGTAATTACAAAAATATGGAATCAGAAGGGTCTATACCTTTATTATTAGTATATCTATTTCTCGCCTTAGGCGTATCGTTTCTCTGTAGTCTGTTGGAGTCCGTGTTGATGTCCACCACCTTGTCCTATATCAATCTTCGCGAAGAAGAAGGATTCAAACTTGCCAAGGTGATGAAGAAGTTCAAGACCGACACCGAACGTCCACTAGCTGCCATCCTGTCGCTCAACACCATTGCCAACACCGTAGGTGCTTCTGGCGTGGGTCTGCAAGCCACCTTAATCTTCGGTAGTGCATGGTTTGGCGTTGCGAGTGGCGTTATGACTGTGTTGATATTGGTCTTCTCAGAGATTATCCCAAAAACCATTGGTACTACTTACTGGAAACACCTCATGGGCTTTGCTGCATCTGTGATCAGTGTGCTCGTTTGGGTGCTCTTCCCTGTGGTGAAGATTATTGAATATATCACCCGCCTTTTCCCTGAGCCAGACGAAGCCGCTGTAAGCCGCGAGGAGGTGATTGCGATGGCGAATGTGGGCGAAGAAGAGGGAGTAATTGAGGAAGACGAGAACAAGATCATCCGCAATGTCATGCGTCTTAACGAGGTAAAAGCCTACGAGATCATGACCCCTCGCGTAGTAGCGGCTATCGCTTCGGAGAAGATGACCCTGCGCGAATATTACGACAGCGACGCCTATGACCATTTCTCTCGTATCCCTGTCTATGCCGACTCGCCAGAGTTCATCACGGGCTATGTCCTCCGTGGTGATGCTTTGGAGGAACTCACTGAGGATCAATTTCAAAAGACCTTGGGCGAGATCAAGCGTTCGCTCCTGTATTTCAACGAGGAGATGAATGTAGGTGATATCTTCGACGCCATGCTCAAAGAGAAATCGCAGATTGGTGTCGTGATCGACGAGTATGGTTGCTTGCAAGGTATCATTACTTTTGAAGATGTGATTGAGACCATTTTCGGCCTTGAAATTATAGATGAGATGGATGTCGTAACCGACATGCAACAATATGCACGCGAACGCTGGCAATTGCGCCAAAAACGTTTCAAACCAGTGGTGATGCGAAGCGCACAAGAGGGCGAAAACGAGGACACTCCTACAGAGTCTTAACTATGATTGTACACGTAGCATCATTTTTAGAGAGTATTGGAGGTTCAATTGACAAGGACCACTATCTTCGTCCCATTCCTGGCAGAACGGGCTGGGCAGCGTATTGCAAAAAGCCTGAGTATTCGAAGAAGAAACAAAAGGAAATGGCGGAACGGAAGATGGTAAAGCAACTAACGGATATATCAAAAGAGGCGAGCGCTATCTTAAAAGACCCAGTTCGTAGGGCGGAGTGGGAAGATAAATATCAAGCAGCTTTGCGTGAAGCGAGCAAGCATCAACGCATGCCAGACGCAAAAGGAAAACCGTATGTGCCCGGAAGGTTGTGCGACTATGTGAGGAAGGAATTGGCGAAGCAAGCAAAAGAGGGATAATATTCACTTAGATAGTACGGTGAAATTGTAGTGATCCTATAGTATTGTTACGGTGAGATTCCAATCAGGTTCCAATCATGTTCCAATGAGGTTCCAATGGAGACAGGGGGCATACAAGGGGCAAATAACGGGCAAGAAAAGGGAATATTAAGAAGAAAAATACAAACAAAGGTATGCGCTGAAACGCATACCTTTGTTATTTTGTTGCAAATAAAATGTGTTATTGCTCTTGGGAATATGACAAAAAGATATTTATCTGTTCTTCAATAGAAGATGAATTCTTGAGTTGTTTCTCAATTTGAGGAAATGCCGTACCTCGGCTATTTAAATACAAAATAACAACTGGTTGAATTTTTCGAATAGTTTGTAGATTTTCTTCTGTATTTAGTAATTTCTTGTAAAGTTTTTCATATATATCATAAGCTGTACTATATGGAAAAGAGCTAGTTAATTTAATAATACTTTTGTGCGTTTGTTTTATTTTTTGTATTTCTTCTTCTTTTATTTTAATAGCTTTCAATTCTGCTTCTGTAGGCGCTTTTTGAATAGGTTGAGTTGTTATGGTTTCTACTTCTTGAACGGAAACATTGGTATTTGAGTTTTTGATTGGTTGGGTAGTAACTGTAGTAGTATGAGTATTGGTAGGACGATAGGATTCTGATACTGTAGGATTACCATTCTCATCTAAAAACTCAATAATCGTTGCACGAGCTGCCACGTGTTGAACTCTTTTTGGTGGTATACCAAATAACCAACGGAAGAAGCCTCCAGTTTCACGACGTACTTCTTCTATCACAACATTAATAAGAACCTGACTACCTGTTAATTGTGCTTTTCTCAATAATTCACCATAAGCACTGCTTGCTACATCAGCACGCGATAAATTCGTGTTGTTAACATCAACAATAGCTTCTACGTCACGCACAACGCGAAAGTTTGCTTTGTCTAAAACCACAGTACTTTGAGCACCAAAATTGTTTCGTGCATAAGGATGATAAGTGCCTACTGCACAACTGGTAGCAATAAGTGCTACAACCAAAAGAATACTAACTTTTCTCATAATTGATTGAATTTTATAAGGTTAATAATATAACTCTGCTTCTATTACAAATCCTTCTCCCCAATCTTTCTCCCACCAATAGCCATCATTTGTATTGACCATTTTGGTGATATACACATATCTTGCGCCTGCTCTTGCAGCTTTCTTTTGTAATACATGAGTTGCCTTTGAAGCATCATTTGACCTAAAGAATGTATGGTCATTTGGAACAATAGATATAGTTCCGATATATTTGGCATTAGCAGGTATTTGCTCTACAATAGCAGCAAAATCATTCGGCTTATAGTAGGCATTTGTACGAACGATGGGTACAAAAGCAGGTGAACAACCGACAAATACTAAACAGATAAAACCTAGTAATAATTTCCAATTTTTCATAATTCAATATTTTATAATAGTTAGTGATACACAAAAAAAACGTGAGCTAACTGCTATTGATTCCTTCGGGTCTCGACTCCCACTTCATTCAATATATGCAGAAAAGCCCACGTATAAACGTGAGCGTTTCGCAATATTCTCGGAATGAAGTTTCAAATTGTCGAGAGATGAAAGGAATCCTCAAATAAAGCAAACGCTTTTAATCATATGTCTGCAAAACCGATTGCTCGGATTTGCGACTGCAAAGGTACGAAAAAAAATGTATATGTGCAAGAACATGTAAAAAAATGTTGTTTATTCTTAGGCAACAAGTCCACAATCGCTAGCGATATAAGCCATGAATTGAAGATAAAAAGCCAATAACTGACAAGTATAAAATACAATATAAAAATAGTTTGAAAATTATATAACAACGATTTGCATATTTCAAAAAAAAGTAGTACCTTTGCAACCCGAAATAAGGACAACAAATATAACATTATATTTTCATGAATTTCGGAACTCCCCTTACCTCTGTAGCCACCAAAGCACTCCTGCTCGGCAGTGGCGAATTGGGCAAAGAAGTTGCCTTAGAGCTCCAGCGCTATGGCGTGGAAGTGATTGCGTGCGATAAGTACGAGAATGCTCCGGCTATGCAAGTGGCACATCGCTCACATGTGTTCAATATGTTGGACGGCGCAAAACTCCGCCAAGTGATTGAAACTGAGCAACCAACTATGATTATCCCTGAAGTAGAAGCTATTGCTACCCCTACTCTCGTTGAATTAGAAAAAGAAGGTTACCGCGTTATCCCTACGGCTAACGCGGCTTTTTTAACTATGAACCGTGAGGCTATCCGCCGCATGGCAGCCGAAGAGTTGGGTTTGCCTACTGCCAGATATAAGTTTGCAGACACTCACGAGGAGTACCTCGCAGCCATCGAGGAGATCGGTATCCCTTGTGTCGTAAAGCCTATCATGTCCTCTTCTGGTCATGGTCAATCGACCGTGAAGAGTGAAGCGGATGTAGAGCCAGCATGGACCGAATCGCAAATGGGCGGTCGCGCAGGTGCGGGTCGTGTGATTGTAGAGGGCTTTGTACATTTCGATTATGAGATCACCCTGCTGACCGTACGTCACGCAGGAGGTACAACATTCTTGAAGCCAATTGGTCACCACCAAGTGGATGGCGACTACCGCGAGTCATGGCAACCACAAGCCATGAGCGAGACGGCTATTGTGCAAGCAGAGAATATCGCAAAGAAAGTGACCGACGCCTTAGGCGGATATGGTATCTTTGGCGTGGAGATGTTCGTAGAGGGCGACCATGTGATTTTCTCAGAGGTGAGTCCTCGTCCACACGATACAGGTATGGTGACCATGATCTCGCAAGACTTATCGGAGTTTGCGTTGCATGCGCGTGCGGTATTGGGCTTGCCAATTCCAGAGGTGCGTTTCTTCGGTGCCAGTGCATCGAAGGCGATTGTCGTGGAAGGTGATGCGACAGAAGTAGTATTCCGCGGCGTGGAGGAAGCATTGGCTATGCCAGGTGTGCAGGTGCGCTTCTTTGGCAAACCAGAAGTTCACGGACATCGTCGTTATGGTGTGATCCTCGCAACCGACGAGAATACCGACAAAGCCGTAGCGAAAGCGATTGAGGCATTCAACAAAATCAAAGTAGAAAATAAAGACTTACATACAATATGATCGAACGTTACAGCCGCGCAGTCATGCGCAACATTTGGACAGAAGAGAATAAGTTCAATGCTTATCTCGAAGTAGAGATTTTGGCTGCTGAAGCATGGAGCACCTTGGGCGTAGTCCCAGCAGAGGATGTGAAGTTGCTTCGCGAAAAAGCCACTTTTGATGTAAACCGCATCCACGAGATCGAGGAAATCACTCGTCATGATGTGGTAGCATTTACCCGCGCCGTGAGCGAGAGTTTGGGTGAGGAGCGCAAATGGGTACACTATGGATTGACCTCTACCGACGTGGTAGATACTGCCAATGGTTATCTCTTGAAACAAGCCAACGAGATCCTTCGCAAGGATTTGAACTCATTCCTCGAGGTATTAAAACGCCGTGCGAACGAATTTAAGTACACCCCTGTGATTGGTCGTACCCACGGTATGCACGCCGATGTGAGCAGTTTTGGCTTGAAATGGGCGCTCTGGTACGAGGAGATGCGCCGCAATATCGAGCGCTTTGAGATGGCAGCGAAGGGCGTAGAAGCTGGTAAGTTGTCTGGCGCAGTAGGTAACTACGCAAATATCCCACCTGCCATCCAAACCTATGTATGCGAGCACCTCGGTATTGAGTCTGCCGCTATCGCAACACAAGTGTTGGGTCGTGATCGTCATGCGTTCTACTTGGCTACTTTGGCAGTTATCGCTGGTACCTTGGAGCAAATGGCATTGGAGGTGCGTAACATGCAACGCCAAGAGGTGCGCGAGGTGGAAGAGGCATTTAAGAAAGGACAAAAAGGTTCGTCTGCGATGCCACACAAACGCAATCCTATCTCCTCCGAAAATATATGCGGGTGCGCGCGCGTAATGCGTGGATATATGTGCACAGCAAGCGAGAACATCGCCCTCTGGCACGAGCGTGATATCAGCCACAGCTCTACCGAGCGTATCGTGTTGCCAGATGCAACCATGTTGCTCGACTATATGTTGGCACGCTTTGAGGGTATATTGGACAACCTCGTGGTATATCCAGAGAACATGCTCCACAATATTGGTCTCACACACGGCGCTATCTTTGCGCAACGCGTGATGAACGCGCTCATCGAGAAGGGCTTTGTGCGTGAACAAGCATACGACCTCGTGCAACCTGTAGCGATGAAGACCCTGATGGAAGGCGGCGAGATGCAAGAGAACCTCAAGCTCACCGAGGGCGTGACAGCACACCTCACAGCAGAGGAAATCGACGCATGCTTCAGCTTGGATTACTACATGAAGAATGTGGATTATATATTCGAGCAAGTGGGAATTTAGTTTAGAGTTTAAAGTGTAAAGTTTAAAGGCACAGATTATATGAAAAAAGTAGATGTCGTATTAGGCATGCAATGGGGTGATGAAGGCAAAGGCAAGATCGTTGATGTATTGACCCCACGTTATGAAGCTGTTGCACGTTTCCAAGGTGGACCAAACGCTGGTCACAGTTTGTATTTCGGCGACAAGAGCTTCGTGTTACACACCGTTCCATCAGGTATCTTCCGCGATGGTACCACCAATATCATTGGTAACGGCGTAGTGATTGACCCAATCATCCTTATGGAGGAGATTCACGCTATCGAGGCAATGGGCGTAGATGTTAAATCTCGCTTGCAAATTGCTAAGCGTGCTAACCTCATTCTTCCTACTCACCGTATGTTGGATGCAGCTTCAGAGAAGAAGAAAGGTGATAAGAAAGTAGGTACTACCGGCAAGGGTATCGGTCCTACCTACACCGATAAGATTGCTCGTAATGGTCTTCGCGTTGGTGATATCCTTCGCCCAGACTTCCTTGATCGCTACAACGCACTCCGCGCTGCTCACCAAGAATTGCTCGGTGGTATTGAGTTGCCAGACGATAGTGCATGGCTAGGTGCAATAGAAGAGATGAAGCAATTCCCTATCCTTGACAACGAGGTGGTGGTAAACAAGATGCTGAAAGATGACAAAGGTATCTTGGCAGAAGGCGCTCAAGGCTCATTGCTTGACATCGACTTCGGTACCTATCCATTCGTAACCTCAAGCAATACTCTTTGCGCTGGTGCATGTACTGGTCTAGGTGTAGCTCCTCAACATATCGGCGAGGTGTATGGTATCTTCAAGGCATACTGCACACGCGTAGGCGAAGGTCCATTCCCAACCGAATTGTTTGACGAAGTTGGTGAAGAGTTGCGCAAGATAGGTCATGAGTTTGGCGCTACTACTGGTCGTCCACGCCGTTGCGGTTGGCTCGACTTGGTAGCATTGAAATACACCGTGATGATGAACGGCGCTACATCGCTCATCATGATGAAGAGTGACGTATTGAACGACTTCGAGACCATCAAAGTGTGCGTGGGTTACGAGCTCAATGGTGAGGCGATCGACTACTTCCCATTTGAGGCTGACTCGGACAATATCAAACCTATCTACAAGGAGTTCCCAGGATGGAAGTGCGATGTATCCGTATGCCGCAGCTACGAGGAACTGCCTAAAGAGCTCAAAGAGTATATCGCATTTATCGAAGAAGAGACTGGCGTAAGCATCGATGTGGTATCCGTAGGTCCAGATCGCAGCGAGACGATTCTTCGTTAATTTTGAATTAAGAATTTTGAATTAAGAATTATATGACTAAGGTTATATTAAAACTCTCCGATGGAACCTGCTTCACAGGTACATCATTTGGCTACGAGAAGAATG
>JAFYSB010000064.1 GCA_017546705.1 Paludibacteraceae bacterium | reverse complement strand
TCTACAAGCACAAAATCGTTAACGTTCTCGGTTCTAACGGCAAAGCATAATCATGGCACTCCCATTTATGACCGCTGCCGAGGCGGCGCAATTGGTACCTAATGGAGCAATATGCGGCATGGGTGGTTTCACCCCTGCCGGTGCTCCTAAGGATGTTCCTTCTGCTATCGCAGCGATGGCAGAGGCACTCCACGCTGAGGGCAAACCGTATAAGATTGGCATGTACACCGGTGCTTCTACTGGTGACAGCTGCGACGGTGCCCTCGCACGAGCACACGCCATAGAGTTCCGTACCCCATATCAAGGTAACAAGGATCTCCGTGGAGAGTTGAATGCACAAGGTGCTCACTACTTTGATATGCACCTTAGCGAGCTTGCTCAAGATCTCCGTTACGGCTTTATGCAAAAGCCAGACTTCGCTATCGTTGAGGCTTGTCAGGTAGTAGAGAAAGGTGACGAAGTAGAAATCGTACTCACAGCTGGTGTGGGTAATGTACCTACTTTCTGCCGTTTGGCTGACAAGGTAATCGTAGAGCTTAACGAGGCTATGCCTGCTTCTATGCGTGGTATGCATGATATCTACGAGCCAGCAGACCCACCTGTACGCCGCGAGATTCCTATCTACAGCGTAGCTGATCGTATCGGTAGTGACTGCGTGACTATCCCTGCTGAGAAATTAGTAGCGGTGGTAAAGACCAACCGTCCTAATGAGGTAGGTGGTTTCACTCCACTTGATGAGACTACTGCTAAGATTGGTGCAAATGTGGCTTCTTTCCTCGAGAACGAGATGAAAGAGGGTCGTATCCCAGCATCTTTCTTGCCAATCCAATCGGGTGTGGGTAACATCGCTAACGCGGTACTCTATGCGTTGGGTGATAACAAGAATATCCCTGCTTTTGAGATGTACACCGAGGTGATCCAAGACTCAGTAGTAGAGTTGATGAACGCTGGCCGCGTGAAGTTTGCTAGTGGTTGCTCACTCACTATTGGTGCTGACAAGCTCCAAGAGATCATCAACAACCTCGATTTCTTCCGCAGCAAGATCGTGCTTCGTCCACAAGAGATCTCTAACAACCCTGAGGTGGCTCGTCGTCTTGGACTCATCACCATCAACACCGCACTCGAAGCAGATATCTTCGGTAACATCAACTCTACCCACGTTTGTGGTACCAAGATGATGAACGGTATCGGTGGTTCTGGTGACTTTACTCGCAACGCATATATCAGCATCTATACTACTCCTTCTACCGCTAAGGGTGGTGCTATCTCAGCATTCTTGCCAATGGTTAGCCACCACGACCACAGCGAGCACTCTGTGAAGATCATCATCACTGAGCACGGTATTGCTGACTTGCGTGGTAAGAGCCCTATCCAACGTGCTCACGAGATCATCAACAACTGTGTGGATCCACAATACCGCCCATTGTTGAACGAGTACTTGGAGATGTCTAAGACCGCTCATACCCCTCACACCTTGAGCTGCGCATTGGCTATGCACGAGGAGTTCCTCAAATCTGGCGATATGCGTAACACCAAGTGGGAGAATTATAAACGCTAGAGCGTTAGTTGAAAGGTTTCAAAGTTTCAATGTTGAAACAGCGAAGCGATGAAACAAGCGACATCGTCGCCTGAAACTTTTTAACCATACACAATAAAAGACTGCTTCGGCAGTCTTTTTGTGTATATATGCTTTTTCTTAAGATTCTCTTCTCTTTCACCTACCATATCTTCCTCGGGTTAAATACCAACGATGAACCAAGGAATAACCAAGGAACTACCAAAGAACTCCGAACTACAAAAAGTGCGTTTTATTAAGATTGCCGTTTCTTTCCCCTCTCTTATACCTTGCCCTATTCCACCGAGAGACGAGCGGGAGAACACCGAGAGAACTCCGCATCAACTCCAAATCTCAAAAGGTACTTTTCTTAATATCGCCTTCCTAAAAAGGTTGACTGATTTCCTAACAAAGTTAACTCCATTCCTAAAATAGTTGCCCTTATTTGTTCTGTTCTCTTTACCATTAATCCCGAATCACATTCGGATATTCCTAGCCTCTACACTCTACACCCTACACTTTTACACCAAAAACATTTGCTCAATCCAAAATAAATTTGTACCTTTGCGCTGGTTTTAGAAATTCGTAACATAATGGCAAATGAAGTTGCATTATATAATCCTTCCACCGACAATATAGTGGTTTATCGTACAGAAGATAATACACTACAATTGGATGTTCAAGTAAAAGGGGATACTGTATGGCTGACTCAGCAGCAAATAGCAGAACTGTTTGGCGTGAAGCAACCGGCGGTGTCTAAGCATCTTTCTAACATTTTTAAAGATGGCGAACTTGAAAAAGATTCAGTTCATTCCATTTTGGAATATACTGCCTCAGATGGTAAAGTGTATAGCACACAATTTTACAATTTAGATGCTATTCTTTCTGTAGGGTATCGTGTCAATAGTAAGAACGCAACTTCATTTCGTCGTTGGGCAAACTCTGTCCTAAAAGATTATATGCTCCGCGGATATGCTGTTAATCAAAAATTGCTACACTTAGAAGAGAGAATAGACCAGAAGTTCTATTCTTTGGAGCAACGAGTAGAAAAAACAGAAGAGAAAATAGACTTCTTTGTTCGCACCAACCAAACACCTGTAGAACAAGTATTCTTTGGAGGAGAGTTTTTTGCAGCTCGCGTACTATTGGAGCAATTAATAAAGACAGCACAACAGCGCGTAATCATCATTGATGCGTATGTGGATGCTGCTATATTTGAGATATTGGATGTGCGAGCAAAAGATGTGAAAGCTACTATCTATAGTGGTAAAGACTTGAGAGGCTTGCGTGATGCGCATAACGCTACCGCAGGTGTTGAACCAATTGATACTTTCGTTTGGAGCAATCCTTCGCACGATAGATGGCTGATTATTGATGACCAATTGTATCACTGCGGTCACTCACTCAAAGATATGGGAAAGAAACTATCCGCAATTAGTCTGATGGGTATTCCTGCACAAACGATTATCGATCAAGTGAAATAACTAACATACCGTCGCTCACCGACGTAAAACAGGAGGACATATTATAAAAGCGTTTATTAGCGCTTGTTTTGGCAAACAGAAATCTGGTAAATTTCAACCTATCCAAAACAAGAAGGCAGTAAACGCCCTTTGGGATATGTATATCCCGCCTGCAGAGCATCCTACATGGATTGCTCTGTTTGGTGGCATTTCATATTCAGCGTGGGCGTTGCTTGCTTATTCTTATAGGAAAGGTTTACCAGAACCTCTGTTTGGAGAATAAGCAAAGGTAAGGTTCCACGCTTTTTCTTTTATACTCACGGGCAGTCAGGAGCCAACTCCCAACAAAACAAACAAGTATGAAGAATAGATTTATTCTCATTTGTGCTATGCTTTGCTCTTTGCAATGTATAGCAACTAACCTCGTCGTGGAAACTCGTACAGGTTCGGGACTGAGCAACGACATTGCCATTATTGGAAAATGGATGTTCGTTGGGCAAAACTTGGCTCTTCTGGACAAAAGTGGAGGGATATTGGCACTCGAGCCATTGAGCAATATCCGCAAAATCGTCTTTTCTCCAAGCGAACCTGATGTGCCAACAAACGACGCTGTTGTAGGTACAGAAAGTCTGTATGTGGTTTTTCCTAATCCGACTCAAGATGTGCTCCATGTTCAAGGAGCAACAGACGCGACCCCATTGCGTATCTATACAATGGAAGGAAAACTTGTAACTTCTGCTGAAGGACAAGCAATTGAAGTAAATTCACTTGCTAATGGAACTTACCTATTGCAGATAGCTACACAGGTAGCACGCTTTATCAAAGAATAACAAATTAACTCACAAAAACTTATACAATCATGAAGAAATTATTTATTATTGCATTTGCAGCCATAGTGGCTATGAATGTATCAGCTCAAATGAACGTTTGGGAGAATGGCGGTTTAGCTGCCCAGTATGCAGTTGAGAATGTGGATAGTGTAACTTTTGGTATCACTAGCGCTACTCCTGAAAGTGGAACAGGTAAAGATGGTATTACTCCATTGTTGAAGATAGAAAACGATTATTGGTTTATCTCTTATGACGAGGGCGTAACTTGGCAACAGGAGGGCAAAGCCAAAGGTGAAAAGGGCGAACAAGGTATTCAAGGTGAAGTTGGTCCTCGCGGAGAAAAAGGCGATAAAGGTGACTCTATGTTCCAAGCAGTAACTCAAGATAGCAATTTTGTTTACCTAACATTGTTAGATAGTACCATTGTTAAACTTGTAAAAGCGAAGGAAACCAGCAACAATGACCAACCAAACTCAGATTTTATTTTCACAATAACATACGACCCCAATGGTGGCGAAGGAGTTATGGAAGTTGATACGTTTTACTATGGTATAACAAAAAAAATGAGTACTTGTAAATTTACCAGAAAAGGGCATCATTTTGTAGGTTGGAACTCTCAAACTAACGGAACAGGAGCTGCGTATGCTGATAAATGCCAATTCTCTCTTAATAAGAATATTACTTTATATGCTCAATGGGAGGAGTACGAAGCTGTTGATTTAGGTTTAAGTGTTCTTTGGGCAACTTTTAATATTGGAGCAACCACACCATCAGAAGTTGGTGAAAAGTTCCCATGGGGGTATGTTCAGCAAGCGTCTTGTAGTGATTGGAGTGATTATATGTTGTGTAATGGAAAATTAAGCTCTCTAACCAAATATTGTACAGTTGGAGCATATGGCACAATAGATAACAAAACTATTCTGGAGGTAGAAGATGATGCTGCTCACGTACATTGGGGAGGCGAGTGGCGTATGCCAACTAAAGAAGAAATAGATGAACTGTTAACAAAATGTAAATGGGAGTATGGTAGTATGGATGGTACATCTGGGGTAAAGGTTTCTGGTAATGGGAATTCAATCTTTTTTGTATATACTGATCGAACTTATGGTACGGGTGAGTATTGGTCATCTTCGCTACGTGAAAATTTACCATATTATTCTTCTGGGCTATATTTTAAAAGTGGTTATATAAGTGATAAAAGTAGTATAGACCGTTATAGATATTTTGCCTATTGCATAAGACCTGTTAAAGATAAAAAATAAACGATTACTAAATATTTTACCTAAAATAATGAGATACTGACAAGTTTTAGCAGTTTGTTTGTAAAACTTAATTAAAAAATAGGATTTGTCTTCTCTCACTCCGCCACTCATTTATTGAACTGGTGGGGTGAGTTTTTTATGCTCGCAAAATAGTCGCTGCTTGGGTTTATACTACTCCATCTACCGCTAAGGGCGGTGCTATCTCGGCTTTTGCGCCAATGGTTAGCCACCACGACCATAGCGAGCACTCTGTGAAGATCATCATCACCGAGCACGGTATTGCTGACTTGCGTGGTAAGAGCGTTGGTTGAAAGAGTTTTAGGCGCACCAAGGTGCTGTTCTAAAAGTTTCAAAGTTTCACCGCTTCGCTGTTTCAAACCAGAGAACATTAAAACAAGAGCTTTGGGCTCGTGAAACTCTTAAAACTTTTGAAACTATACAACAAACAAGACTGCCGTAGCAGTCTTGTTTGTGTATATACATATATTAACAATCGTAGCGCAAAGGTAAGTGAAATTACAATTAAATGTTTGCAATGAAACTTTATTCTACAACTGGACGAACAGACAGTCCATAGTGACGATTTTCAATATGACTAACCACGCTGCAATCATCAATATGACATTGCAAACTCCACGCACGTGTATCAACTGGGTTACTTGACCAGTAAGCTCCTCTTGAATACGTAACACCTGCGCCCATGCGGTAGCCCGCAGTGGGAAGGAATATACTACTTCCGTTTAGTTTGCTAGTCACTTTAAAACCGATTGTTATCCCCTCTTCAGTGATCAATTCCCAAGTACAATTGTTGATTAATTCCTCTTGCTCTTCTTTTGTTGGTATACGCCAAGCACCACCCCAGTTTGCCGTAGCTGCGTCGTCTGCAGCTTCAAGAACTGTTTTTTTGTCATTTGTATAATACTTGGTATAGTTCCAACCATTGTACCATTTATAATTGTCTCGAAAGTAGGTTTTCTTTGGTTGTGTTTCGCCCCAAGCAAATTTATCTCCCCATTCCTCTGGTTTTGTAGCACCTACGTTCATTGTCGCCCATTTGACGCTCAAACCTAGATCTACCCATGTATATCCATTTTCTTTACCAGTTACTATTATTTCACAAGAAGCAGATAATACTTCACCTGCAGTAATTGTTATAACTGCTTTTCCGATAGATTTTGCTTCAACTTCTCCTTGAGCAGTGATACCTATAACCTCTTCATTAGAAGATGTCAATACAATAGGGCGCAAATCAGTATATGTGTGACTTGCAAAGTTATAAAAATAATTTGGGGATTCCAAATTTAACTTTTCGCCTAAGGTCAAGTACAAATTACTTGGACACATCAAAGAATCAAATTCTACTACTACGTTGCAAGATGCAGACGCATTCTCAGTTTGGGCAATAATTTGCGCTTCGCCTTCTTGCAATGCATGAATTTTTCCAGTTTCATCCACAGATACGATGCTGCTGTTAGATGAAGACCAAACTACACTTAAGTTGTCATCCCACATGCTATTCCACGCATTCAAATCGTAAAATTCACCTTTGAGTAGATTTACTTCTGAAGGATGAATCTCCAATATAATTTCTTGTTGGGAGTCATGACATGAAATGAAAGATAATAGAATCGCGAATAAGGTTACTGCTATTAACGGATTTTTTTTCATAAAGTTGTTTGTTTTTGGGGAGTTGGCTCCTGACTGCCCGTGAATGGATATGAAAAAGCGTGGAACCTTACCTTTGCTTATTCCCTAGTTTGAGGTTCCTGCAAGACCCTGTAACAAGAATAAACAATGAATGCCCACGCCGATATGTTCATCGTTGTGGACACAACGAATCAAACACACCAAGGGGCATTTATCGCTCTCTTGATTTGGGTTACGAAATTTTGCAGGATTCCAAACTACCAAAACAAGCGCCAATAAACGCCTTTTAATTATGTCTTGAAAAGAATCGTGCCGAGTAGGAGAGTCGTTCTTAATTCAAAATTCTCAATTCTTAATTAAGACATTCCCGCCCACATTCCCCAGCGTGAATCATTTCGGGTGCAAAAGTAGTGAAAAATTTGCAGATGAGCAAATTTTTCGGCTAAAAGTTTATAGTTTAAGGTTTAAAGGCTAGGATTTACCCGAATGGGATTCGGGGCTAATAGACAAAGAGGTTAATGGGTAGCGCGCTCAAGAATAAGCGCGGAGTGCACAATGTCAACTTTTTCAGGAATGGAGTAAACTTTTTCAGTTATCGGGGAAACCTTCTTAGTTAGTCAATCTTAAAATAAAGCCTTTTTGTGGGTTGGGAGTTCTTTGGTCGTTCCTTGGTTCTTCTTTGGTTTCTC
The DNA here is from genome assembly GCA_017546705.1 of Paludibacteraceae bacterium. Taxonomy (GTDB): domain Bacteria; phylum Bacteroidota; class Bacteroidia; order Bacteroidales; family Paludibacteraceae; genus Colicola. The sequence continues at coordinate 15,782 of JAFYSB010000064.1, read as the reverse complement.
CTTGGTCTTTAACACGGAATATATAGAGAGGATAAAACGGAGAGGAATCTTAAGAAAAGTACTTTTGCCTATACTCACATATTAGGCGGTCGTGCCTACCTTGTACGGCACTACCCTATAGCCATACGGCTGCGTGACCGCAATTCAACACCCCACCAATTCACGAAATTGGTCGGGGACCCCGTAGGGTCGCGCCATTCTATGTATTGCCTTAATCCTCAAAGTGGGGACTTTTCGGACGCAATACTCGAAGTGCCATTCAAGGCACTTCTTCACTTAATAAAAGTACTATTTATAAAAAAGACATCGATAGGATAGTGATGTCCTACCGATGTCCTATAGATGTCTTATGGTGCTCCCGAAATACGAGGAAACTTTACCACACTTCGTTGGTGTTGGTGTCGGGGCTTTTGGGATAGTCGATGGTGTAGTGCAAGCCACGGGATTCTTTACGCTCCAGAGCTTGGCGGGTAATCAAATAACCCACATTGATCATATTACGCAATTCGCAAATGTCTTTGGTTGCCTTGACGCGTTTGAAGAGGTCTTCTGTCTCTTCATACAACAAATCCAAACGCTCCCATGCACGGCGCAGACGCAAATCGCTACGAACAATACCCACATAAGTGGACATGACTTGTCCTACCTCGCGCATATCTTGCGAGATGAGCACATACTCCTCGTTGGTCATGGTGCCTTCGTCGTTCCAGTCTGGGATATTCTCGTTGAAATCGTAGGTTTCGATCATGCTGAGCGAGTGTTTGGCTGCCGCATCGGCATAGACAACTGCCTCAATGAGGGAGTTAGAAGCCAAGCGATTGCCACCATGCAAGCCTGTGCAACTGCACTCACCCACCGCATACAGACGGCGGATAGAGGATTGGGCATCCAAGTCCACCTTGATACCGCCGCACATATAGTGCGCACAAGGGGTGACAGGGATATACTCCTTCGTAATATCAATGCCAATACTAAGGCACTTGGCGTAGATATTTGGGAAATGGTGTTTGGTCTCCTCGGGGTCTTTGTGTGTGACATCGAGGCAGACATGGTCGAGACCGTGGATCTTCATCTCGTTGTCGATAGCACGTGCGACGATGTCGCGTGGCGCAAGAGAGAGGCGTGGGTCGTATTTCTGCATGAATTCCTCGCCATTAGGCAGACGGAGGATACCTCCGTAACCACGCATCGCCTCTGTGATGAGGTATGCTGGGTGTGTCTCGGTTGGGTTATAGAGGGCAGTTGGGTGGAATTGTACGAACTCCATATCCTTGACTTGTCCTTTAGCACGATAGACCATCGCAATGCCATCGCCCGTAGCGACATTAGGGTTGGTAGTGGTAGCATAAACAGCGCCTGTGCCGCCTGTAGCCATGAGGGTGATGCGGCTGAGGTAGGTGTCAATTTTGCCCGTCTCAGGGTTGAGGATATATGCGCCATAGCACTCGATGTCGGGTGTGCGACGGGTGACACGCACGCCGAGGTGGTGCTGGGTGATGATTTCTACGGCGAAGTGATTTTCGAGGACATCGATATAGGGGTTGTTGCGTACCGCAGCCATGAGTCCGCGTTGGATCTCTGCGCCTGTGTCGTCAGCATGGTGGAGGATACGAAACTCAGAGTGTCCGCCCTCACGATGGAGGTCGAAGGTACCGTCGTCCTTTTTGTCGAAGTTCACGCCCCAGTTGACGAGTTCCTCGATCTGCTTAGGCGCTTGGCGCACTACTTGCTCTACTGCAGCAGGATCGCTGAGCCAATCGCCCGCTACCATGGTGTCGTGGATGTGCTTTTCGAAGTCATCTACGAGCATGTTGGTGACACTGGCGATACCGCCTTGTGCACGACTGGTGTTGGTCTCGTCGAGGGTCGTCTTGCAGCAGAGTGCAATGCGATACTTCTGTGTGCGAGCGACTTTGAGCGCGAAGCTCATGCCCGCTACACCGCCACCGATGATAAGAAAATCATACTTTTTCATATGCTATTTTCATTAGATATGCTTTGGCAGCCTCGTACTCGTTGGGGATAATGCCGTCGAGTATGGCGTCTTTGATTGCATTTTTGAGTTCGCCGACGCGGGCACAAGGTTCGAGACCAAGCAACTGCATGATCTCTTCGCCACGCACAGGCGGTTGGAAATTGCGGATACGGTCTTTCTCCTCCAGTTCGATCATCTTCTGCCGTACCAATTCGTAATTCTTGTGAAAGCGACGCACTTTCTCTTCATTTTTAGAAGTGATGTCGGCATCGCAAAGCAACATCAAGTCATCGATATCATCGCCTGCCTCAAACAACAAGCGGCGGACAGCGGAATCGGTGACTGTATCTTCGATAAGGTTGATAGGGCGCATGTGCAGGTCCACCATCTTGATGACATACTGCATCTTCTCGTTCTGCGGCATCTTCATGGTCTTGAAGATACGCGGAATCATCTTTGCGCCGAGGTAATTGTGATTGCGGAAGGTCCAACCTGCATGGTCGTCCCAAGCTTTGGATTTAGGTTTGCCTATATCGTGCAAGAGGGCAGCCCAACGAAGCCAAAGGTTGTCGGACTTTTGGGCGAGGTTATCCAGCACTTGCAGCGTATGGAAGAACACGTCTTTGTGTCCTCTGCCGTCTTTGGTCTCTACTCCTTTGAGTGCGCTGAGTTCGGGGAAAATGAGCGGAAGAAGTCCGGTTTTATCGAGCAAGATCCATCCCACAGAAGGTTTGCGCGAAAGCATGATCTTATTGAGCTCCTCTACGATACGCTCCTTGGTGATAATCTTGATTCGTTCGGCATTTCGTTCGATGGATTCGAAGGTTTCTCTATCTAGATAAAAGCCGAGTTGAGTGGCAAAACGGATGGCACGCATCATGCGCAGCGGGTCATCGCTATAGGTAATATCCGGATCGAGCGGAGTGCGAATGGTGCACTCGTTCATGTCTGCAATGCCACCAAAGGGGTCAAGCAGTTCGCCGTAGCGGTCTTTATTCAGGCAGACAGCCATGGCGTTGATGGTGAAGTCACGACGGTTCTGGTCGTCCTCCAGCGTACCGTCCTCTACAATGGGGTTGCGGGAGTCATGTTGGTAACTCTCACGACGAGCACCTACGAACTCCAGTTCTATCTTGCCACGCTTGACTTGGGCAGTACCATAGGTCTTGAACACACTAAGGTGCGCCCCCTTGCCAAGACGCTTGGCCACAGCCTGTGCCAACTCAATACCACTACCCACCACAACAACGTCAATGTCGGTACTATCGCGATGCAAAAAGATATCACGAACGTAACCGCCAATGACATAGCACTCCAAGCCGAGACGGTCGGCTTCTTCCCCTACAAGATGGAGGATAGGAAGGTCTATTTTGGGATGGGAGGCAAGCATTTGTGGCGTTCAAAAAGTTTTAAGAGTTCTAATAGTTCTAAAGGTGCGATTTTAGCGAAAAAAGTTTCAAGGGTTCCAGTATTGAATAATTGAAACCTTTGAAACTTTTTATCTTGAAATTCGTCATTTAACGATTAGCGAACGCGCTCGCAGTAGCTACCATCGCGGGTATCTACGCGGATAGTCTCACCTTCGTTGCAGAAGAGAGGTACGCGGATCTCAGCACCTGTCTCAAGAGTAGCAGGCTTGAGAGTGTTGGTAGCGGTATCTCCCTTGAGACCTGGCTCGGTGTAAGAGATAACCAACTCAACCTTAGTTGGTAACTCTGCGAAGAGGATAGTGTCGGTAGAAGCGTCAGATACAACTTCGCAGATAAAGCCCTCTTTCAAGAAGTCAACACCTGTGATAAGGTCGTGAGTGATAGGTACTTGCTCGAAAGTCTCTTGGTTCATGAAGATATAATCCTCACCCTCTTTGTAGAGGTATTGATATGGACGGCGCTCTACGCGAACATCCTCGAGTTTCTCACCGATGTTGAAGCGGCGCTCCAATACGCGACCATCAACTACATCTTTGAACTTAACACGCATAATGGTGTTACCCTTACCTGGCTTAACGTGCAGGAAGTCAATTACAAAATACAAACGGCCGTCCATGCGGATACATACACCGTTCTTTACGTCTTGAGAGTTAATCATAATTATTTTGAGTTAAAAAAGTTTTAAAAGTTTTAAGAGTTCTAGAGGTGGCACAATTTGCCATAATCGAAATCGGGTGCAAAGGTACAATAAAAAATGCAAATACGCAAGTAAAACTTGCATAAATAAAAAAAAAGCACTAATTTTGCAGCATAATTGTAAAATCAGTAAACATTTGTTGTTATGAGAGAGTTTTTTGGTACAATTGACATTTGGCAAATATTATCATCATTCATCTTCTTATTTGCAATCATTGATCCACTCGGCAATATTCCTGTAACGCTCAACATGCAGCGTAAAGGTGTGAAAATTAATGCCTTTCAGGTTTGCCTTGCTACTATCGTCATTCTGCTAGCATTTTTGTTTGCAGGTGAATGGGTGCTTAAATTATTTGGTGTAAAGATTGAATATTTTGCGATTGCGGGTGGATTTGTGATCCTGCTGATGGCATTGGAGATGGTGTTGGATGTGACTATCTTCAAGAATGAAGGTTTGGATGGTTCGGGAAGTATCGTTCCATTGGCATTCCCAATGTATGCTGGTCCTGGTGCCTTCACGGCATTGCTATCCATTACTGCAGAGTACGACATTATTAATCTAGTTCTCGCAGTAACATTAAACACCTTGATGCTCTTCGCTGTGCTAAAAGGAACCAATTGGCTCAACAAATATTTGGGACAGACATCATTGTATATCTTGCGTAAGTTCTTTGGTATCATCGTATTAGCGATTGCTTGTAAGTTGATGTTTGGTAATTTAGCAACCGTATTTTTAGGACAATGAAACATATTCTAGTATATCTCTCATTGGTAGCAGGCCTCCTTGTTAGCTGCCAACGTACATCCCAATTTACGATTGAGGGTATTGTATCCCATGCTGAAGGTGAAACACTCTATTTGGAGCACACCGCATTGATGCAAACAAGTGTGGTTGATTCGTGTGTATTAACCGCTAAGGGTGACTTTTTATTGAAAGCGTCCACACCTCAATATCCTGATTTTTATAGACTTCGTATAGGTAGAAATTCGCTGATATTGGCGATAGACTCTACAGAAGTTATCACCATCACTGCTACTCGCGATAGTTTGGCAAATACGTTGGCGATAGAAAATAGTGATAACACCTTGACGATTGCCCAATTACGTGCAATGGCTCACGCTTCATCACGCGAGGACTTGCGCGAGGAGGCCAAGAAGATTATTGTAGCTAACCCACGTTCGTTAGCAGCCTATTATGCGGTATTTATGAAGCAAAATGGCGAATATATTTGGAACATTTTTGACCCATCCGATCGTCGTATGTTCCAAGCCGTAGCAACCTCTTTCCACACATGGATGCCCAACTATGAACGTACTAAAGCGCTCTACACACAGGTTAAGGAAGTGATGCAGGTTGAGCGCAATGCCACCCACCAAGCAGCTGTACGTGAGATGATTGATAATGCAGAGAACGCATTTTTGGATATTACACTCACAGACGACAATGGCATTACACAATCGCTCTCCGACTTGCGTGGCAAAGTGATTGTACTCGACTTCTCTGCGATTGAAATGGAGCAAAGCAAGGGATATATCTTTGAGCTTCGCGAACTCTATAACCAATATCATAAACGTGGAGTGGCTATCTATTCCGTATCACTCGACCGTAATAAACTGCTGTGGGAAGATGGCGTAGTAAATTTGCCATGGACCAATGTGTATGCAGGCGAACAAGCAATAGAGGTACTTACTCGCTATAATGTGCAATCCCTACCAACCCTCTTCCTGCTTGACCGAAAGGGTAATGTACAAGGTCGATATACCGATTTCGAAAGACTTGAAGCTGACATTAGGAAATATCTGTAAGCTTGCCCAAGAAGTGGGCTTTGATGCCTGCGGTGTGGCACCAGTTCGTCGGTTGGATGACGATGCGCAGTTTATGGATAATTGGATTGCGCAGGGCTTGCATGGTGAAATGGATTACCTCACGCGCAACTGCGATAAACGATATGATCCTGCAGCGTTAGTACCAGGCGCACAAACAGTGGTGGTATGTCTATTGAGTTTTGAACATTCTGGCAGAGATTATCATCGCAAGGTAAAATCAATGCTGTACGCACTGGAGGCAAAACTAAAAGAGACATTTGGTGAAGATATTGTATCAGCAACACATCAACATATCTTTTGCGACTCGGCTCCGATGCTCGAACGACGTTGGTGCGTAGAAGCAGGATTGGGATGGATAGGTAAGAACCATCAATTGATACACCCCATGCTGGGCAGTTTGGTACACCCTGGTGAGATTGTACTGAATAAGGCGGTTATCGGAAATCGGGAATCGGGAATCGAAAGTCGAGAATCAGATATTGGACAACAATGCACCGATTGCCATCTCTGCTTAGATGCCTGTCCGACTGGAGCGCTGAGAAATAACGTGTGGGATGCACGTGAATGTATTGCATATACCACACACCACTGCTTAGAATGTCAAAACGTTTGTCCGCATAATAAACAATTAAGATATGAATAATCTCAAACTCGGCATTGCCTCTGATCATGCAGGCTTTGCTCTCAAACAAAATGTTATTGCTTGGCTCCAAGAGCAAGGCATTCAAGTCACCGACTACGGTTGTCCCTCTACCGACAGCTGCGACTACCCAGACTTTGCTCATCCTATGGCTACTTCCGTAGAAGATGGTACCAACGATATGGGTATCGCCATCTGCTCTACAGGCAACGGTATCACTATGACATGCAACCATCATCAGGGCATCCGCGCTGCACTCTGTTGGGACGAACCTTTGGCTCGCCTCGCTCGCCAACACAATAACGCCAACATCATCGGGCTGCCAGCTAACTATATTTCTGAGGAGAAAGCAATCGAATTGATAAAGATATTCCTCACCACAGAGTTCGAAGGCGGCCGTCACGAGCGTCGTGTCAACAAGATTTCTTGCAAGTAGAATCACCAACCAACTGCATTGTTGGTGGAGTTATGCGCTATCCTTATTCGGGGTAGTGCGTGTGCATCATTTACCTACCTTCGTGAGCGTAGAACCCGCGAATATATGTCAATTGCGTTGCCCAGAATGTCCAGTGGGGATGTGGAATAACGGATCCAGAACAAGGAGTCCAGAACAAAGACATATTAGTAGTTCCGATTTGGATAGATTAATATCAATGGAGATATTTGAGCGGGTATTGGAACAAGTGCAAACGACGGCACATACCATGCAATTCTATTTCCAAGGTGAGCCTTTGCTCAACAAGCAGTTACCCGAAATGATTGCCCGTGCTCACCATGCTGGACTTTATACCATCGTATCAACCAATGCACAAGCCTTGGATAAGAAAATGGCAGATGCGTTGGTGAAGAGTGGATTAAGCCAAATCATCGTATCAATTGATGGTTTTTCGGAAGAGTCATATACTGCATACCGTGTTGGAGGCAGCTTGCACAAAGCATTAGAGGGACTACTATTTTTACGGCAAGCAAAAGATAATTGGCACTCCCCTATTCGCATTGAATTACAAGTATTACGGCTTCGCAGCAATGAGCATGAATGGCATTGGATACAATGCAATTACAAACAGTTAGGGGCAACACATCTTGTATTTAAAACTGCACAATTGTATAATTATGAACACGGGCATTCGCTTATGCCACATGATGAGCGCTATTCGAGGTACAAGAAAGGAGCAGATGGTACATACCGATTGTACCGCTCTTGGATGCGAAAAAAATGGCAAGTAAATCCATGTTTTCGATTGTGGTCAGGGTGCGTGATTAGCACAACAGGAGAGGTGTTGCCTTGTTGTTATGACAAAGAACATCAATATCCGTTAGGTAATGTGATGAATCAATCGATAGCGAATATCTTTCAGTCAGAGAAAGCAAATATGCTTCGAAATAAGGTATTGACAGATAAAAATCATTTACCAAAGATGTGCAAGAATTGTAATTATTAATTCCACACTCCCTATGATGATACCAATAATACCCTTATAGGACAAAGTGAAATAACTATTAACAACCAACTCATTGAATATATTTTTGGCGAAGAATGCGAAGTGTTAGATCGTCTGCCTCGCTGGACAAAGATACGCTCCACCGTGGACGGACAAGAAAGTTGGGTAGATTTTAAAATGCTCAATAAAAAGCACGTGTGGGTTGGACGAGCCATTCCCACACTGCGCATGTTGTACTTGTGTTTGCTATCGTGGCTAGGAGAAGCTCTTCTGCGGATGGCATGATAACACAGAGATTATTCCTCTTATTCGCAAAGCGATTGAGTAGAATTATTATTTCTTCTTAAATAATCCTATGATAATATCTAAGAAACTCTTTGGTTGCTCTTCTACTTCAGCAGCAGCTCCATTGAGACCCATGAGGCGTGTATCTACGATGTCGCCATCCTTTAATGGGCGCCAGTTGGTATAGACAGCTGGGGTACCGCAGATGGTGACATGAGTAATCACTTTATCTGCATAGTCAAAATAGAAGGTTTCATTGAGTAAGAAGTCTGCTTTATATTTAGCCATGGCAGTTGCGCGAGCTACTTCCTTTACTTCTGACTCTTTAATTGTCGCGTTATTCGTAGCAAATTTTAATTGTACGCGAGGGCTAACGGCTTTGATATCTGCTGTGGTATTGTAGAGTACTGTTGGTTTTGTACTTACATTGAGACGTTCCATTTCGCTGGTAGAGATAGTGCGGTATTTCGCATACCTACCAGGGAAGGCGGTAAGCGTGAAAGTGCTTACTTTGCCATCTACGATAGTAGCGGTATATTGTGGTTCATAGAGCACATCAGCTTTCTCTTGGCGCAATAGTTTCTCCTTGGCATATGCCAATACTTTTTGCTCTGTTTGTCCTGCAAGACCGATGTCAGAAGGAGAGAGGGTAAGTGTTATCTTTGGTCCATATTCCATCTCTGCTACGGTCATGGTATTAACCACCATACGACCAGACACTTTATCTTGCTTAGCTTCTACTTGGTTCAAGAAAGGTGAGTCTGCAATAGACAAAGAGCGGAAGGAAGAAATTTTAGCAGGATAACCTGTTACTGTCATAGAAGCCAATTTGCCTTCTGCATCTTTCTTAGTGGTGAATGTTGGCACTATCAACACATCAGCTTGTGCAGCAGCAACTGCTTTTGCCACTACGGCTTGCTTTTTTTGTTCGGCGTTGAGACCTGCCAATTCAGTAGCGGTCATAGTAGCTGTGACTTTGGTTGACTGCACTTGCACATTAGCCAATGTAGGAATGTAACGAATACTGCGAGCCAAGTCTACGTGAGTAGAAGTGGCGACTGTCATTTTCGAGCTGCCACCGCATGATGTGAGGGTGAGCGCAACTGCCATAAAGACAAGCGATGCTAATACATACTTTTTCATAATAGATAAAGATTGAATGTTATTATTATGGTTAACTAATTTTTATTTTTTTGCGTTTTGCGTATAGGTGCGCCGATGTGTAATTGCGTAGAGAGATAGAATCCTTGTGGCACAATATCCATATTACCTTGAACAGGATTACGATACTCTGCTTTTATTTCAATAGGTAGTGCAGGTGCAGGTGTTAACATCAGTCCAAGACCCCCATATGCTCCAATGAAATAGTTTCTGCTTGGTATATCTTTTTGGTGCTGCTTATAGTATTCAACATTGACTCTACTCCATGCTGTGGTAAGGTCTATCTCTATACCACCATACAATTCAATGGCGAGCCAATCGCTGCATGGGATATAGACTTTGATGGCAGGCTTATAAGCAAACCACATGGTATGTGCATCTGCTTCTTTCAAGCCACTTCCGTATCCAGTGTGATTAAGTTCTCCACCGCTCATGAGTTTGGTTAAATAGGTTCCGCCTTCTGTCCATCCAGGAGTGTTTACGCCGACCTCAAAGTTGAACATCTGCATACCAAATAATTTAACACGCCACTCAAGTATCTCAAAGTTTATAAAGTGACGTTTGCCTGCGAACTCTGTAGGGGTAAGTCCATCCGTACGGTTTGGCGTTAAGAATACTGTTGAATATCCCACGCTGGCAATAGATAGGAAGTTCGTACCTGCTTTCTTATAATAACGCTCACGGACTGATAGCTTAACAGGTTCAGTAACTTGTTTTACTTCATCTAAGCCTTGTGCTGCTTCTGGCAGTTGCGTTGTAGGTTGAACTTGTGGTTGTTGAGTTGTTTGCGCAGGTATTCCCTGTCCATTCTGCAATGCTTCAATTTTTTCTCTTTCTTCAGTTGCTTTTTTCGCTGCTTCTTCTGCTTTTGCTGCAGCCTCTAATGCACGCGCTTCTGCAGCTTCAGCCGCTGCGATGCGTTCTTCTAATTTTTGCTCCTCTGTCATTGGTTGAGTAGGCTCAACTTGTTCTGTTTTCGTAGGTGCTTGTTGTAGTGCAGCTGCTTTCTCTTCTGCAAGGCGGGCTTCCTCGGCAAGGCGAGCTTCCTCAGCAAGACGAGCTTCTTCGGCTAGACGAGCTTCTTCGGCTAGACGAGCTTCTTCGGCTAGACGTGTCTCTTCTGCAAGACGAGCTTCCTCAGCAAGGCGAACTTCTTCGGCTAGACGAGCTTCCTCGGCTGCTTTAGCAGCTGCTGCGTCTTCGTCTTCAAAAGTAAGAGTGAGTACTTCTTCCTCTACGGGTGTCCAACCACTATTAAAAGAAGAAGGTTCAGTGGTTGTCGTAGTGGTTGTTGTTTCTTCTTGTGAGAAAGAAAAAGTTGACTCTTGGGATGGCTGAGTTACTTGATTGCCATCTTCTTCTACAAGGATAAAAACTGGTTCTTGAGCCATGCTGGTTAACGACATACATGTCATCACCATTAGTGTCAATAAGGTGAAGATTTTTGCTTTCATATTGGTTGTTATTTAGTTTATCTGCATTGGTTGTTAGTCAAATTAGTCCGATTAGCCAAATGAGTCCAATAGGAGCTATGGGAGCTATAGGAACAAAAATAAAAGCGCAGACCTCCGTTGATTATTCACCAATAGAGGTCTTCGCATTACCCAAACAGTCAAATAAACAACAGGAAACCTACGCTGGTATGAAAACACACCACATCCGAACGAGATGTAACGTGGATATAATCATACCCATAGGCATTTACTGTTACTTTGATTTTGACTGTTTTGTTTGAAAAGTTGCGAAGTTTTCTATTGGTCAAACACAAAGCGTCAATAAACGCTATTTAATATGTCCGAAACCTACCCTAGAAAGAACCTTTGCGAAACGCTTTTCGCAGGACATACCCCCTCCAGCGTAGGATTCAACTGCAAAGGTACAACAAAATTTGCGGATATGCAAGAAAAATCGCATTTTAGTGCGATTTTTCTAATGTGGAGTGTAAGGCGTACTGTGTAAAGGCAGGGTATACTCGGCGGAAAATCACCGAGCACTAGACTGGTGGCGGGGATGCGCACGAAGTGCACAAAAAAGCAACAAATTTGCAAACAAATTGTTCGAATAACTAATTTATCACCAATTAATCACTAATAAACGCTTAATAATTACCAATAGATTTGAAGGTTCTTATTGTATATTTCAAAAAAAAATACTACCTTTGCACGATTAAACAAAGTGAAAAGTGAAAACGGGAAGGTGAAAACTGAAAACTATAAATTATAAACTGAATTATGTCTGTGTTTGTAATTAATCATTGCACAGTCACTCCTGTGCGACTAGAGCCATCGGAAGGTAGCGAGCAATTAACCCAATTGCTCTTTAGTGAAGTATGTGAAGTCCTAGACCGTCTGCCACGCTGGACCAAAATCCGCTCCACTCTAGACGGACAAGAAGGCTGGGTAGATTTTAAGATGCTCTCTCCTGCCCCTGTATCCTTGCAAGAGGTGAGAGGTGAAAGGTTAGAGGTAAGAGGTGAGGGAGTTGTGGCAACACCATTGGCAATTGCCACTGCGATGGAAACAGGCGAGGAACTCATGCTTACCCTCGGTACACGCCTGCCCAACTATGCCCATGGTACTTTCGAAGTGCTTGGCAGACAATATATAATTGATCCCGATTGTGTTTCTAGTATGGAAGCGACTGAGCTATTAGGCGGTAAGGCAAAAGGCGAGGATGTTTGTACTATTGCTCAAACATTATTGAATGCGCCATATCTTTGGGGAGGAAAGAATGCTATGGGTATGGATTGCTCGGGCTTTACACAAGTAGTGTATAGCGTGTTTGGAGTAAATCTCTTGCGCAATGCCCGCGAACAGATGACGCAAGGTACATTTATAGCTTCTTTGGAAGATGCACAGCCAGGCGACTTGGCTTTCTTTGACCATGCTGATCGCGATCCGAAAGCCACTAACATATCACATGTAGGCTTGCTATTGGATAATAAAAAAATCATCCACTGCTCAGGATGCGTGCATGTGGACGATATAGATGAAATGGGCATTCACTTACCTGATGGCGAACTAACCCATCATTTGGTGCAAATCAAGCGTTATCTGTAACCATCAATCAAAGACCTCCATCAGTACATCTAATGATTTAGGTGAACGGAAGTCCTCAATATGCTCTTCGTAATAAGTAGTTAGGTCACGCAGGCGTTGTTGGCGTTCGATGCGGGAAGTTGGCACAAGAAACCACTCTGGATGCTCTGTGTCATCAACACCAATTCCCAAATAAGAAGCATATTCTAAAAGAAAATGCAAATGTAAATTACCTATCTCCGCATCTTGATCTAAATGTTGGATGATTTCGCACAACCAATCATACAGCGGCCTATCACTCATTGGATGGCGCAACGTATTAGCCAATACTTCAGCAATGAACATTGCCACGCATTGGCGTCGTATGTCCATGCTGAGTTGTTGTGGCGTGTAGAGTAAAGAAGCGGAAGACAATGCACCCAACTGAGCAGGAGCATTCTTGCGACGAGTAATGGTAAACTCTATGATAGAGAGCGGACGAAGTACACCTTTGTATTTATTACCATACACCACATATTGCATGCGTCCATACTCTGCCGTATAAAGATGTACAATACTCCCTGTATCTGAATAGCGTGTGGTATTTAAGACAATAGCAGAGGACATAATTAAGTGGTTTACTGTTTGATTTCTGCTTTTCTAGCAAAATAGCCAATCGTGAACATTGGTATAGCATCCGTGAATGGCAAAGCCTCTTCAGCAAAAGTAATCGCTGCACCTATAGTACCTGTTTTCCCACCAAAGAGCAAATAAAATAAGAATGCCGATAATGGTGCCCATATAGTATCAATCCATTCGCCCCAAGCAGGAATGAAATATGATGCTACACCCACTATATCAAGCAGTATGCACACCCATAGTTGAGGCAACTTATTCTTATTCTCCGTTAGCATTATGTTCTTTGTGATTTGTTGCGTTGTATGCAGCCACGATATGCTTTACCAAATGATGGCGAACAATATCCTTCTGATTAAACTCCACAATAGCAATACCACGAATATCTTGTAAACGTTCTATTGCATCTTTTAGACCTGATTTTTGGCTTGCAGGTAAGTCAATCTGTGTTAAATCACCAGTGATAATCATTTTGCCATGTATTCCCAATCGAGTAAGGAACATTTTTAATTGGGCGGTGGTTGTGTTTTGTGCTTCATCAAGGATTACGATTGCATCCGCCAAAGTGCGACCACGCATAAATGCTAATGGCGCTATTTGTATCACACCACGCTCCATATATTCGTTGAGTTTTGCACCAGGTATCATATCTTGTAACGCATCATAAAGGGGTTGCAAATATGGATCAATCTTCTCCTTCATATCACCTGGCAAGAAACCTAATTTCTCACCTGCTTCCACAGCTGGGCGAGAAAGAATAATACGCTTTACCTCGCGGTTTTTGAGTGCACGAACTGCTAATGCGATGGCTGTATAGGTCTTTCCACTACCCGCAGGACCAATAGCAAATAATAAGTCATTTTCGTCATAAGCATCCACTAAGCGTTGCTGATTAGCACTACGCGCAACAATGGATTTACCATTTACACCATGGAGTATAAGATTATCTTGTAAAAACTCAGTTGGTTGTTCACCATGCAACAATTGGAGTATTTGATCCTCATTTAAGGTGTTATTCTTAATGCAAAATGCTTCACATTTTCGTAAATTTTGTTCGAAGCGCGTAATAGCAGGTTGCGAACCTATCACTTTTACTTGATATCCGCGTGCCACCACACGCACATCAGGGTGCTGATTTTTCAAGCACATGATATTGAGATTGTTCACACCATAAAAAGTAGCGGTGTCCAAAGCTTCGTTGAGAGATAGGATAGTTTCCATATTGGTGTAATTATAAGTAAAAAACAGCCGCAGTGTTCGAACACATGCGGCTGTTACAATAGATGCAAATTAATATGCTATTGCGAAAATTACGCGCTGTGCACTTGGTTTGCCAGTATAGATACACTTACCAGGAGTTTTGTCGCCCTCCAAAGGAATACAACGGATAGTTGCCTTGGTCTCCGCTTTGATCTTCTCCTCGGTCTCAGGAGTACCATCCCAGTGGCAAAGCAAAAAGCCAGGTTTCTTGATCTCCTCTTTGAAGTCCTCCCAAGTATCCACCTCGCGAGTATTTTCAATGCGGAAGTTAAGCGCTTTTTGGTAGATATTATCTTGGATCTCTTTGAGCAAGGTTTGGATGGTCTCTACGATACCATCAAAGGCAACAGTCTCTTTGGTCAATGTATCACGACGAGCGAGCTCTACGGTGCCGTTCTCGAGGTCACGACCACCCATAGCGAGGCGCAAAGGTACACCCTTGAGCTCGTACTCAGCAAACTTGAAGCCAGGAGTAGCCTTGTCGCTAGCGTCGATTTGTACGCGGATACCGAGTTTCTTTAACTCGTCTGCCAATGGATTGAGTTTGGCCATCAATTCATCCAATTGCTCTTGCTTCTTGAAGATAGGTACCATAACCACTTGAGTAGGAGCAAGGTTTGGAGGAAGAACGAGACCATTATCATCTGAGTGAGTCATGATAAGCGCACCCATGAGGCGGGTAGAAACACCCCAAGAAGTAGCCCATACATACTCAAATTTATTCTCTTTGTTGAGGAAGGTCACATCAAAAGACTTAGCGAAGTTTTGACCCAAGAAGTGGCTCGTACCTGCTTGAAGTGCCTTACCATCTTGCATCATTGCCTCGATAGAATAGGTATTGAGTGCACCTGCGAAACGCTCGTTAGGAGACTTCACACCTTTCACAACTGGAATAGCCATCACCTTCTCAGCGAAGTCTGCATATACATCGAGCATAGTAGCTGCGTAGTTCTCTGCCTCTTCCTCGGTAGCGTGTGCGGTGTGACCCTCTTGCCAGAGGAACTCTGCGGTACGCAAGAAAAGACGGGTACGCATCTCCCAACGCATTACGTTGCACCATTGGTTGCAGAGGATAGGAAGGTCGCGGTAAGATGAGATCCAGTTCTTGTAAGTGGACCAAATAATGGTCTCAGAAGTAGGACGGATGATGAGCTCCTCCTCAAGGCGAGCCTTTGGATCAACCACTACGCCCTTGCCTTCTGGGTCGTTCATCAGACGGTGGTGAGTAACCACAGCGCACTCCTTAGCAAAACCCTCTACGTGCTCTGCCTCACGGCTGAGGAAGGATTTAGGGATGAGGAGTGGGAAATAAGCGTTCTTCACGCCATTCTCCTTGAAACGACGATCCAATTCGGCTTGGATAGTCTCCCAAATGGCATAGCCATAAGGTTTGATGACCATACATCCACGGAC
>JAFYSB010000063.1 GCA_017546705.1 Paludibacteraceae bacterium | reverse complement strand
GATACGAAAAATGGCGTTACAAATCGTTAGAAATTATAATGACAAGAAAAGCATAAAGAAAAGATTGTTTTATGCATCGTTAGATAGCACATATATGCTACAACTTGTGCAAAATTACAAATTTTGATGCGGTTGCCCTGGAGTTGGGTAAGAAAAAAACAGGTTATTATAGAGAAGAGACAATGCTTCGTTTGAAACATTGCCTCTAGTAACCAAGTATCCTTTCTCTTTGAATATTAGCTATGTTATTGCTGTTAGAGAGGATAAACTGGTTATAATAAATAAGTAACATAATATCTACTATAAAAAGCATCTAAATAATATTTAGGAATTCCACCATAAAATGTTATATTCCCGTACATATATTTCAGTTGATTATGAACAATATGCTCTCACTGAAATATTACTAAGAGGATCTCCTTCTTAAAGTTTGTAAAATTCCAATACAAGAAATAGGAGTTTATAAACCATCTCGAAAAGTTGCACCAGACCAATTGTAAAGATGGCTATTTTAATAGATTTTTTCATAACTTAAATCTATTTATTATGTTTAACATTTTCGCTATTACAATAACACTAATCTGTAACTAGATGCCAAGTGAAGCGATACACGAACGTCTACTTGCATTACAGAAGCAGCTAACATTTGTTACTGCAGTCAATAATATTACCAATAAAAGAATCAACGCTACTCGTTTGTTTATTGGCTAAATCAGTATAATTAGTAGCAAATTAATATAAACTAACTCTCAAAATAGATTCTCGTAATAGAATAAGAGTTCATCAATAAGGTTTAGCATCACTATCTTTAATAAATACTATCTTAGTCTTCGAAGACGCCGCAAAGGTATTGTTATTTTTTGATATGTGCAAATATTTTGCGGAATATTTTTATTCTTTTTGATAGCAAAGCTAAAAATAGCTTCGTTAGAAGAATGCTTTTGGTGAGAAGGATGTTATTTAGTATTTTTTAAGGCGGATTTTTGATTTTGCTAGTATCTTGAATTGAGCAAATAAAAATGCCATTTATGCGATTTGCATAAATGGCAGGGGGCGCTATATTAGGTCTATCCTTCTGTTTTATGTCGCAGAGCGACAGGATATTTTAGTTATTCTTCTTGCTCGTAGTAATACGAGTAATCAATTCCTTTCATAAAAATCTCGCGGTCGTTGATTTGGTCAGTCATCGCGCCACGGAGTAACTCGCGGATTAGTTCTCGGATTCTAACAGAAAGAGTTGATCAAAGTCGGATTGATATAAACGGTCTTGAACAACACGATATTTTTCAAACTCACTTTCAGCAAATGCTTTCGCCACCTCTGCGCTTATCCTACCCCTGTCTTGCAATACCGCCTCATCATTAAACTGTAAAAAGGCATCCAACTTCTTTGCCCAATCTTCCATCGTCATAGGTATCTGCTTCTTAGCCTGACGCTCTGCATAATCCAAATACATCGTAACAATCTGATTAAGGTCGTCTAATTCAACCAAAGATAAATAATTCTTAGCTACACTCACATCCGCACGGACAATCTTGCCATTAGGCGCGTTCTTCCATGATGTCAACCCCATGTGCTCCTTCTCCGCATTGGCACGCTGCATAATCACCTCAGCAGCCGTATTACCATGAATAGCAAAGTGCAACTTATTCTGAACCGTTGCAAAGAACTGTTTCGTAATCAATGCATCTCTATTGTAATCCACCGCAGTAGCATAAATATCCGTTATCTTCTGATAGAACTTGCGTTCGCTGGCACGAATCTCACGAATCTCATCTATCAAATGGTCGAAATATGCCTCGTCAAAGATTTGCCCGTTCTCCAAACGCTGTTTATCCAATACATACCCTTGAACAGCAAAAGTCTTGAGCACATTAGTCGCCCATTGGCGGAACTGCGTAGCACGAATTGAATTGACTCTATACCCGACGGAAATAATAGCATCCAGATTATAGAAGCGCTGTTGCCTATTCACTTGGCGAGAACCCTCTTTTTGAACTACCGAGGATTCCTCGGATGTTGCATTTTCATCCAATTCGCCCGAAGCAAAGATATTCTTCAAATGCAGGGCAATATTATCTACTGAGCAATCAAAGAGCTGCGCCATCGCCTTTTGTGATAGCCATACATTCTCATCATGCACACGTACTTGGATGGTATCCTCTGCATTCTGCTTGGTAAACACCAAAAAGTCTGTTGTACTATTACGGATTTGTATTGTCTTGCTCATTATCAATTAGGATTTTAGTTAAAGACACCCTTTAGCCTGCAAAGTTACGGATTTTTTTTGAGATATACAAGAAAAATCGCATTTAGGAGCAATTTTTCTGGTGTAGGGTGTAAAGGCGGCGACTAAGTCGCAGTTTAGAGGACGGCGCAAGGCGCCTACAGTTTAGAGTTTAAAGGCATGCTGTATCCATTCGTCAAGCACCCCATAACGCCGCAGGCGAGCGTTATCGAGGCCCCGCTGGCTAATAAACAAAGCAAGGAAACATTTTTAGGAAATGAGTCAACTGTTTTAGGATTTTAGTCAACCTTTTTCGGGATGCGGACAACTTTTTTAGGAAGTCAATCTTAAGAAAGGTGCGGAGTTCTTAGCCGCAAGGGCACGATAACGCTTCGCTCTTCTCTCGCTCTTCTCTCGGAGTTCTCTCGGTTGTCGGTCGGTGAGCTGAGGCAAGGTATAAGAGAGGGAAAAGAGACGGCAATCTTAACAAAAGTACTTTTTTGGTGGTTGGGAGTTCTTAGGTTCATCCTTGGTTCTTATCTCGCCCAAGGGGCTCGAACGATTATTCCTTCTTTGGTTCTTCCTTGGTCTTTAGCCCGAGGAAGAAAGGGGCGGTACGAAGAATAAAAATCTTAAAAATCGTGCGCATGCGCATAGCGTAAAAGTGTAAGGCGTACAGGCGAAGAATGATATGAAAACAAACTGATTTAGCAAAATATTCAATTTTATTTGCATATATCCAAACTTTTTTGTACTTTTGCACCCGAAATTGCGTAAACTCCGTTTTTTAGGGTAAAAGAGTTTCAATATTCCACATGCGTTGCGCTATTTCAATGAAACCCTGAAACTTTGAAACAATTTAACTAATAAACTAACAAGAATTATGATTTACAGCAAAGAGGTACAGGAAATGTGCCAAGTAGCTAAAGGACCTAATCACGGTCCAGCTCCAATCCCAGAAGAGGGTAAGTGGGTGAAAGCTAAAGAGATCGCTGACATCTCTGGTATGACTCACGGTATTGGTTGGTGTGCTCCACAACAAGGTGCATGCAAACTCAGTTTGAACGTTAAGAACGGTATCATCGAAGAGGCTCTTATCGAGACTATCGGTTGCTCAGGTATGACTCACTCTGCTGCTATGGCAAGCGAGATCCTCGTAGGTAAGACTATTCTCGAGGCTCTTAACACTGACCTCGTATGCGACGCTATCAACACTGCTATGCGCGAGCTCTTCCTCCAAATCGTTTACGGACGTACTCAATCTGCTTTCTCTGAGGGCGGTTTGCCAATCGGCGCTGGTCTTGAGGACTTGGGTAAGGGTCTCGTTAGCCAAACTGGTACTTTGTTCGCTACCAAGGCTAAGGGTTCACGTTACCTCCAATTGACCGAGGGTTACATCACCAAGCAATACTTGGATGCTGACAACGAGACTTGCGGCTATGAGTTCGTTCACATGGGCAAATTCATGGATGCTATCAAGAAAGGCGTTCCAGCAGAGGAGGCTTTGAAGAAGGTTACCGGTACTTATGGCCGTACTACCGAGGAGCAAGGCGCAGTTAAATTTATTGATCCAAGACATGAGTAATTTTTAATTTTGAATTAAGAATTAAGAATTAATCCAAGGAAATTATTAACACATTTTTTGAATTAGAATTATACTTTGCCAATCAAAACGGATAATATAATTTTAGATAAAAGTAAAGCTTTTGCCATACGTGTCGTTAACCTATATAAATATTTGTATAAGAACGACGATCCTCTCTTGAGAGAGTACGTAATGTCAAAGCAGATCCTAAGAAGCGGTACAAGTATTGGCGCAAATGTGAGAGAGTCTCGCCGTGCGCAAAGTACACCCGATTTTATCACGAAATTATATATTGCGCTCAAAGAAGCGGACGAAACGAGTTATTGGTTGGAACTCTTGCACGAAACGGGATTTATTACCGACGAGATGTTCGAAAGTGTTTATGCCGATTGCGAGGAATTGCTAAAACTGCTAACCTCCATTATTAAAACCACGCAAGAGAACACGAAGAAATAATTCAAAATTCAAAATTCAAAATTCAAAATTATGTTAAGAACTGTTCAATTTGAATCTCAAGATCGCCGCGAGGCACAAGTTCTCGCTGCGCTTAACGCACATGGTATTGCTTCTATCGAGGAGGCTAATCAAATTTGCGAGCAATACGGTTTGGATCCTTACATGACTTGCGAGGAGACCCAAATGATTTGCTTCGAGAACGCTAAGTGGGCTTACGTGGTAGGTACCGCTATCGCTATCAAGAAAGGTTGCACCAACGCTGCTGACGCTGCTGAGGCTATCGGTATCGGTTTGCAAGCATTCTGTATCCCTGGTTCTGTAGCTGACGACCGTTTGGTAGGTCTTGGTCACGGTAACTTGGCAGCTCGTCTTCTCCGCGAGGAGACCGAGTGCTTCGCATTCTTGGCAGGTCACGAGTCTTTCGCTGCTGCTGAGGGTGCTATCAAGATTGCTGAGATGGCTAACAAAGTGCGCCAAAAACCTTTGCGCATTATCCTCAACGGTCTTGGCAAAGACGCTGCTATGATCATCAGCCGTATCAATGGTTTCACATATGTACAAACACAATTTGACTACGCTACTGGCGAGTTGAATATCGTGAAGACCAAAGCATATAGCAACGGTCCACGCGCTAAGGTGAACTGCTATGGTGCTGACGATGTACGCGAAGGTGTGGCTATCCTCTGGCACGAGAACGTAGATGTATCTATCACAGGTAACTCTACCAACCCAACTCGTTTCCAACACCCAGTTGCTGGTACCTATAAGAAAGAGCGCGTATTGGCTGGCAAGCCATACTTCTCTGTAGCTTCAGGTGGTGGTACAGGTCGTACTTTGCACCCAGATAACATGGCTGCAGGTCCTGCTTCTTATGGTATGACTGATACATTGGGCCGTATGCACTCTGACGCTCAATTCGCAGGTTCTTCTTCTGTACCTGCTCACGTTGAGATGATGGGTTTCCTCGGTATCGGTAATAACCCAATGGTAGGTTGCACCGTAGCTTGCGCTGTAAACGTAGCACTTGCGTTAAGCAAGTAAGGGTCGAGCCTCGCAAGAGGGTCAACCCGTGCTAAAGGTTACAGTAGCTTGCGCTGTGAACGTAGCGTTGGCATTGAGCAAGTAATTATTTATTGCTATATAATTGAAGAGACACTCCTTGCGGGGTGTCTCTTTTGTTTTTCACATCCGAGGGGTGATGGAATGATAATTCAATGATGTTTTTTGTAATACTCTTTTAATATAGTTTAGTATTAGTGTACAAAAAAAATCGCCCCGAAAGGCGATTTTTATTTTATTTGATTCTCAATTTCTTGCGAATGTCTTTAGGAATGGCGTTCTTGTGCACCAACACATCGTTGGTCTTGTATTGCATATACGCCTCCGATACGTACCATATACCTTTGTATTCGCTTTTCTTGGTGCCCCAAGAGTTCTTGACCATGTAGTAGCGTTTGCCGTTTTGGTCTTTGGCAGTACCGAAGATTTGCATACCGTGGTCGTCGGTGTTCTCCCAGCTATCGTATGCAGCTTGGCGCATCTCTTGGGTGATGGTCTTCTCAGGGAGAGGTTTCTTGGTCAATTCATCACGCTTGTCTGTAGCAGACAAGCCCAACCAACGTGCAGCATCGCTGCCAGTCAAGTCTGCTGCTTTCTCCTCCTCAGGAACTACGCCCAATCCCTTGCGGGTGAAGCACATCTCGCTCACGTCTGCACCCCATGCCAAGGTGTAGCCTTCTGCTAATGCATTGTCGATGATGGCCATCATCTCATCAAGTGGCACGTTGTACATCTGATCCATACGCCAGTTGTCTGGCACCTCCAATGCGAAGGTGGTGTAGTACGGATGGTGGGTATAACTCGTGATGCTTACATAATCGTCGGCATTCAAACCTAACTCCTCTGCAAAGCTTTTAGGAGTATATTCCTTACCATTGTAGGTGAATGTAGCAGGACACTCGCCCAGATAGGTGTCATACACTGCAGTGAGGGCTTTCTTCCATACTGGAGTGAGCTTTTTCAGTCCGCTGTTGGCTACAGCATCCACTACGCCACCAGCCACCGCGTCCAACTCGGTGTGAACAGGCAACGTGTCCGCAGGTGTACTACCATATTGGATACCTGGCATGGCTTCTTGTGGTACCATACCATAGTTCTTCAAGCAGTAGATCACATCATAAGCCGAGCCTCCAGGAGCAAACTGTGCGGTGCCGTACATGCGCACTACATACTCCGCACGATCAAGCATCGTATGGTGAACAACGAACATCTCGCTAAGGTCGTATTCGCCTTTGCCCATACGTAGCAACTCACTCTCCAGGAAACCGATGGTGGAGTAACTCCAACATGTTCCGCTGCGGTTTTGGTCTTTGACTGGCGTGATAGCAATGCTATCTACGGTGGTAAAGCGAAAACCTTCGATGCTATCGCTGGCCACCTTGGTAGAGTCGGTTTGGGCTGTCATGCTTAAGCTAATCGCGCCCAACGCAAAAGATAAGATCAATTTTTTCATATCTGTGTTATATTTTTTATGGTTATTCTTCTTCACTGAGTATCTCCCACTCGTAGAGACGTTGCTCCATCTCACGCTTGATATGGTCGTAGCGTTGGAAATTCTCCGATGTTTGGTGTGCTACATCGGCTAGAAGTGCCTCGATGTCTTGTTGCTCTTGCTCTAATTTAGCAATAGCTGCCTCTATGTCTGCAATCTGCTTCTCCTTCTTGCGGCGTGCTGCTGCGGCGGCTTTTTGTGCAGCATAATCAGCAGAGCCACCTGACCTCCCCTCGAGAGCGGAGTTTTGATCGTGAACATTATTCCTTCCCTTACAGGGGAGATTAGGAGGGGTCTTTTTCTCCAGTTCCTGCAACGAGTCAATCCTTTTGCTGCGCAAGAAATCATAGATTCCTCCCAAGTGTTCTTTCACTTTGCCACCGCCAAACTCATACACCTTATCCACCAGTCCGTCTAAGAAATCACGGTCGTGGCTCACGCAGATCACAGTGCCGTTAAACTCCTTCAACGCTGCTTTCAGCACATCCTTCGACTGCATATCCAGGTGATTGGTCGGCTCGTCGAGAATCAATAGGTTGCAGGGCTCCAACAGCAAACGAATCATCGCCAAACGACTACGTTCGCCACCTGAAAGCACTTTCACCTTCTTCTCCGATGCTTCGCCACCGAACATAAACGCGCCTAAGATATTGCGAATCTGTGTACGGATATCTCCCACAGCTACATGGTCAATCGTTTGAAATACAGTCAATTCGCCATCCAACAAAGCAGCTTGGTTTTGTGCGAAATAGCCAATCTTGACATTATGCCCTATCTTGAGTGTGCCGAAGTGGTCCAATTGGCCCATGATACAGCGCACGAGGGTAGTCTTACCCTCACCGTTCTTGCCTACAAACGCCACTTTTTCGCCACGGCGGATAGTGAATGTAGCATGTTGGAATACCATGTGCTCACCAAAATCTTTGCGCACATCATCTGCTATCACAGGAAAATCACCACTACGTGGTGCAGGAGGAAAACGCAAACTCAGTCGCGAGTTATCCTCCATATCCACTTCCAGACGCTCCAGCTTCTCCAATTGCTTGATACGCGACTGCACTTGCACAGCTTTGGTGGCTTTGTAGCGAAAACGCTCAATAAACTCTTCGGTCTCTTGAATCATCTTCTGCTGATTCTGATACGCACGCACTTGTTGCTCATGGCGCTCTTGGCGTAGTACCTTAAACTGGGTGTAAGGCACGTTATAATCGTATATGCGCCCAAGAGTAATCTCTATGGTGCGCGTAGTCACATTATCTAAGAATGCGCGGTCGTGGCTCACCAATACAAGCGCACTGCCATTGGTCTTGAGAAACTCCTCCAACCATTGGATAGACTCAATGTCAAGGTGGTTGGTCGGCTCGTCAAGTAGCAGCAAATCAGGGTGTTGAAGCAGTATCTTTGCCAACTCAATACGCATGCGCCATCCGCCCGAGAACTCCGAACAAGGGCGGTCAAAGTCCTTGCGCTCAAAGCCCAAACCAATGATAGTACGATCCATCTCAGCAATAAACCGTGCCTCCTCGCCTGATATCCCAGTCTCTAAACTGTAGGCGCTTGCGCCGTCCTGTAGCGAAGCGTTCTCTAAACTATCGCTCCGAGGAGCGATAACCGACATCACATCCTCCCTCAATGTCTTGCCATCCACGTGCATCATCACCTGTGGCAGGTAGCCGATGGTCAAGTCGCCCATTTTGCTGATACGTCCTGCGGTGGGAGTCTCCACACCAGCCAACAGACGGAGTAGAGTAGTCTTGCCTGCACCATTCTTCCCTACAAGTGCAACACGATCACGCGGATTGATGAGGAAGGTGATATCATCCAATATTGGACGCGATGAGAATTCTATGCTAAGATGTTCAACGGAAACCATATTATTTCGGATTAGATGGTGTAAGCCTTGTCAACTATCAACTATTAACGGTCAACTGTTAACTGTTACAGCACATTAAGCACTTGTTCCTTGATTTGCTCAAGGATATCTTTCATTTTCACTACGATGATTTGCATCTCACTCTGATTGCTCTTGCTGCCCAGGGTGTTGATTTCACGTCCCATCTCTTGAGCAATGAATCCGAGTTTCTTGCCCACACCTGACCCCTCATTATCCATCGTCTCGCGGAAATACTTCAGGTGGTTAGTGAGGCGCACTTTCTCCTCGGTGATGTCCAGCTTCTCAAGATAGAAGATCATCTCTTGCTCCAGACGATTACGGTCAATGGCTTGTTGAGTAGCAGCACTGAGTTGCTCCAGATTAGCTTCGATGCGTGATTTAATCTTCTCTACGCGCCCTTGCTCGTATGGCTCTACATCACTTAGCAATGCCCCAATGGCATCCAGTTTCTCGCAGAACATACGATAGAGCGATGCTCCCTCTTGCTCGCGGAAAGCATTGAATTGGGCAACAGCAGCCTCAATGGTTTGCAACACGATAGCCCATTCTTCGTCGGTGATGTCGCTCTGATCTTGTAGCTTGGTCACGTCAGGCATACGCATGATAGTAGCCACAAGGTCTTGGGATGGGATACCCAATTCGTGTTGTAATGCACTCAACTCCTTATAATAATATATAAAGGCATCACGATTGATAGGTGCAAACGCAGTTGTTGTATCGCCTTGAGCTGCGTCTTGATAGTAGATGCTCAAGTCCACTTTACCACGTTCTAAGCGCTGACTAATTAGTGTGCGAATCTCCAACTCTTTGCTGCGTAATTGTGGCGCAATACGCACATTGAGGTCCATAGACTTAGAGTTGAGACTGCGTATCTCAACAATGAGTTTCTTGTTTGCAATTTGGCTCTCGGCTTTGCCGTAGCCTGTCATGGAATATATCATAATGATTTACTATTATCGGGAAGTTCTACCTTGTTGTGTTGAAATGTGTTGGGTGGAGTAGGTTGGTCTTTGTTCTCAGTGCTGTCTTTTATCTGCTCGTAGAACACAGAAGGTGGTCCATACAACACCCTGATATTTTCGTTTGGTTGGATGACTGGTTGCTGACTTTTACAACCACTCAATAGGGCAATCAATGCACCTAAAAGTATGTTAATTTTCGTTCTCATTTTCCGATACAGAATTTACCAAAAATATTGTTCAAAACTTCTTGTGAAGTAATCTGTCCTGTGATCTCTCCGAGGGCAGAAAGGCAGTCTTGAAGGTCCATGCTGAGGAACTCTCCACTGAGTTGGACATCCAATCCGTCTTGCACACGGCGTATGGCACTTAATGCCCGAGTGAGCGCTTCGTAATGGCGTGTATTGCTGATAGTTACAGCATTTCTTGTGTCGAATTGCTCCTTTGCGAATAATATAAGATGCTCTTTTATACCACCCACTTCGCCATTCTTCGCCGAGATATAAATAGCATTTTCAGGCGGAGTGAATGAAGGCAGGATATCAGCCTTGTTAAAGACGTGAATAATCTTCTTTTCTTGTATGTCAGATAGCGAAGCCAGTGTGTCACTTGTGTCTTGTGTAGGGTCTTGTAGATGGATGATTACAGATGCTCGTTGGGCAGCTTGACGACTACGTTCGATACCGAGGTTCTCTATCGTATCTTCCGTTTGGCGCATGCCTGCTGTGTCAATGAATCGGAAGAGCATACCGTCCAAGATTAGGGTATCTTCCACCGTATCGCGAGTAGTACCTTGAATATCGCTCACAATGGCGCGTTCTTCACCCAAGAGAGCATTGAGCAATGTGGATTTACCGACATTAGGGGCACCTATGATTGCCACAGGAATACCCTGCTTGATGGCATTACCTGTTTTGAAGGAATTGACGAGCCCTTGGATAGTGCTGTCAATCTCTTGTGCGAGGTCGTAGAGTTGCTGACGGTCAGCGAACTCCAGTTCTTCGTGATCCGCAAAATCAAGTTCCAACTCAATAAGCGATGTGAAGGTGAGCAATCGCTCGCGCAAAGCAGCCAGTGAGTGGGATATACCTCCACGCAACTGACTGAGTGCCAAGTCTTTCTCTGCCTTGGTTTGGGCTGCAATCAAGTCGGCAACAGCTTCCGCTTCGGTCAGATCCATCTTGCCATTGAGGAAGGCTCGTTGAGTAAACTCACCCGCTTTGGCCATCTGGCAACCTGCATCAATGAGCCATTGCAGCAGTGTTTGTTGAATGTACATACTACCGTGGCATGCTATCTCAACTACGTCTTCGCCAGTGAACGAATGAGGCGCACGAAAGACACTTGCAAGCACTTGGTCGAGTATCTCAAATTTCTCCCCTTTCACCTTTCCGTTTTCACCTTTCACAATCTCCCCGTAATGCACGGTGTACGCTGAGGCTTCCGCAAGCGATTTTCGCCCACGAAACAAGGTGTCCACAATCGCAATGGCATCCTCTCCGCTCACGCGGATGACGGCTATTCCTCCACTGCCGTAGGGTGTTGATATGGCACAAATAGTATTCATTTCTTTAGTTTTATCCATCTCCATTCGCCTCGTTTTTTGGTGATAACATATTGTAGTCCAACCGATTCTGCCTTTTCTATTAAGTGTACAATATCGTTCTCATAGAATCCGCTCAACCATACTTCGCCACCATCGTTCAGTATCTTGGCATATGCAGGCATCTGCTCTACCAATATATTGCGGTGTATGTTCGCCAATATCAAGTCAAATGCACCATCGGGTGGGGTACTGCCTAATTGCACATCCAAAACCACGTTGTTAGATTGGGCATTTTCTATGCTATTCGCTACGCTCTTGTCATCAATATCTACTGCCACTACAGAGGTCGCGCCGCATTTCTTTGCCATAATGCCCAGCACACCCGTGCCGCAACCCATATCTAATACATGGCGTTCTTGTGTGAAATATCCCTGTTCATGTGCTTCTATCAATGCCTCAATCATCATGCTGGTGGTCTCATGATGCCCTGCACCAAAAGCACAATGAGGTGTGATTCGCACGCCTAATGGCAGTTCCTGAATCTCATGCTCAGCTTCCCATGTAGCATTCCAGTTGATGTCTTCACATTCCTCAATACCAAGCATTTCGACTCCTTCAGTGCCTGCTATTAGCTCCTCTAATGGGGCTCTATTGGCGTTTAAGATGTTAGTTTGAATGTAGGCATTTCCCCCATCAAATACCTCAAAACCCAAATCGCACAAGTCTTGTTCAAACAAGTCTTGTTGCCATTCTTCCGAAAAGGAATATATCAAATGTACAACGGAATACTGCATATTTCAAGACAAAATTTCTTGCAAAGGTACAACAAATAATGCATATTTGCAAGAATTTTATGCAAAAGTTTACTTTTGGTAGCAAAATTCTTCTAAGTGTACTGTACAATACAACCACCATACAACCATAATACAACCTAATTTTTTTTCTTTTGAAAATCCTGTCTTTCCGCTTTCAATTACGTACCATATACGTAGGATATACGTAACATATACGTAAGATATACGTAGGATAACCGAGTTAATAAGCAGAGAAAACCGAATATGTGCCCTATGGTTTTCTCTTCATAGTCTTTGGGACACCATTGTCCGATAGGCGGAATGCTTTATGATGCTGACTATGTAAATTGTTTTTATTTCCCTTAAAAATTTGCATAAGTTAAAAAAAAGTTGTACCTTTGCAAACTTTTTGAAGTTACCTTAATGGCGGAACGTATAAAATTTTAATTTTATGAAAGGAATTGTATTAGCAGGAGGTTCGGGAACACGTTTGTACCCTATCACCAAAGGAATTAGTAAACAATTGATGCCTATTTATGACAAACCAATGGTTTATTACCCTATCAGCGTGCTGATGTTGGCAGGTATTCGTGATATTTTGATTATCTCAACGCCATACGATTTACCAGGTTTTAAGCGTTTGTTGGGTGATGGTAGTGACTACGGAGTGAACTTCACTTATGCTGAGCAACCTTCGCCAGACGGTTTGGCACAAGCATTCACGATTGGTAAGGAGTTCATAGGTGATGATAGCGCTTGCTTGGTGTTGGGCGATAATATCTTCCATGGTTCGGGCTTTACGGGTATGCTGAAAGAGGCAGTTCGTGCTGCTGAAGAAGATAAGAAAGCGACTGTGTTTGGCTACTGGGTAAGCGATCCGGAGCGTTATGGTGTGGCAGAGTTTGATAAGGAGGGCAACTGCTTGAGCATCGAAGAGAAGCCACAAGATCCAAAGAGCAATTATGCAGTAGTGGGATTGTATTTCTATCCAAATAAAGTGGTAGATGTGGCAGCAAATATCAAACCATCTGCTCGTGGTGAGTATGAGATTACGACTGTGAATCAGGAGTTTTTGAAGGATGGCGAGTTGAAGGTGCAGACCTTAGGTAGAGGCTTTGCATGGTTGGATACAGGTACGCATGACTCGTTGTCGGAAGCGAGTACCTATATTGAGGTTTTGGAGAAGCGTCAAGGCTTGAAAGTGGCATGCTTGGAGGGTATTGCATACCGTCAAGGATGGATCACAGAAGAGCGTATGCGTGAGTTGGCACAGCCAATGTTGAAGAACCAATATGGTCAGTATCTGTTGAAAGTGATTGACGAAGTAAAAGAAACGGGTAAGGCGAATTTGGATTGATTATGGAAGTTATAAAGACAGCGATAGAAGGCGTGTATATCATTGAGCCAAAGGTGTTTGGCGATGCTCGTGGATATTTCTTTGAGAGCTTTTCGGAGAGAGAGTTCCAAGAGAAAGTGGGTGATATACACTTTGTGCAAGACAACGAGAGTATGTCGAAATATGGCGTAATGCGTGGTTTGCATTTCCAACGCCCACCATATGCACAAAGCAAATTGGTACGTTGTGTGAAAGGCAAAGTGATTGATGTGGCGGTAGATATCCGCAAGGGCAGTCCTACCTACGGACAACACGTAGCGGTGTTGCTAACAGAGGAAAATCATCGCCAATTCTTTATTCCTCAAGGGTTTGCGCATGGTTTCGCTGTGCTAAGTGAGAGTGCGGTATTCCAGTATAAATGTGACAACTTCTATCATCCAGAAGTAGATGGTGGTATTTCGATTTTGGATGAATCGCTTGGTATTGATTGGGGATTGACAATGGAAGAGGCATTGCTCAGCGAGAAGGATACAAAACATCCAAAGTTGGCAGAGTTTGATTCGCCATTTGTTTGGAATCAAGAACAAGGAACCAAGAATCAGGAGTAAAAAAATATGAATATATTAGTAACAGGCGCAAACGGACAACTCGGCAACGAGATTCGTATAGTGGCTAAAGATAGTCACGACGCCTACATATATACCGACGTGGTGGAAGTAGAAGGGGTAGAAACCACTCTGCTGGATATTACGTCATTGGATGCTGTGCGCAAGATGGTGCAAGAGAATGATGTAAAGTGCATCATCAACTGTGCGGCTTATACCAATGTGGATAAGGCAGAGACCGACGAGGTGTTTTGCGAACTGCTAAATGCGAAAGCCGTTGAGAATTTGGCTGTTGCGATGAAAGAAGTAGATGGATTATTGGTCCATGTGTCCACCGATTATGTGTTTGGTGGTGATCCATACAACACCCCCTGCAAGGAAGATCAAAAGGGCACTCCGACGGGAGTGTATGGCAAAACCAAATTGCAGGGCGAACAAAATATTCTAGCATCAGGCTGCTATCATATAATCATCCGTACCGCTTGGTTGTATAGCGAGTTTGGTAAAAACTTCGTAAAGACAATGCTCAATTTGACGGCAACCAAGCCACAGCTAAAAGTTGTGTTTGATCAAGTAGGAACACCTACTTACGCGTATGACTTGGCGGCTGCAATTTATGAGATTGTTAGCAATCGCAAGTTTGATGGAAACGA
Organism: Paludibacteraceae bacterium; assembly: GCA_017546705.1. Taxonomy (GTDB): domain Bacteria; phylum Bacteroidota; class Bacteroidia; order Bacteroidales; family Paludibacteraceae; genus Colicola. The sequence goes on along the minus strand of JAFYSB010000063.1, from coordinate 45,240 downwards.
TGGCGTGTACCATTATAGCAACGAAGGTGTTTGCAGTTGGTTTGACTTTACTAAGATGATCGCAGAGTACGCAGGCAATACGGATTGCGACATCCAACCATGCCATAGCGATGAATTCCCATCACCAGTCAAGCGTCCATCTTACTCTGTATTAGATAAAACAAAAATCAAAGAAACTTTCAGTGTAAAAGTGCCCTATTGGACAACATCACTAAAAGTATGTTTGGAAAGAATGAATGTAAAACAATAAAAAAATATTTTTGATATGTCTATTTTTGCTGGTAAAACATTAATGATTACAGGCGGTACTGGTTCATTTGGTAACGCTGTTTTGAGTCGTTTTTTACGTACTGATATTGCAGAGATTCGCATTTTCTCTCGCGACGAGAAAAAACAAGATGATATGCGTCATGAGTATCAAGCTAAATTCCCAGATGTTGCTCATAAGATAAAATTTTATATTGGTGATGTGAGATCATTAGAGAGTTGCCGTTCTGCTATGCCTGGTACTGACTATATTTTCCATGCCGCAGCGCTAAAACAAGTCCCTAGTTGTGAATTCTTCCCAATGGAGGCTGTTAAGACCAATATTATCGGTACAGACAACGTATTGACAGCTGCGATTGAAGCGGGGGTAGAGAGTGTTATTTGCTTATCTACAGACAAAGCGGCTTATCCAATTAATGCAATGGGAACTAGCAAGGCAATGGAAGAAAAAATTGCAGTAGCAAAGAGTCGTTATTCTCGTAATACAAAAATCTGTTGCACCCGATATGGCAATGTGATGTGTTCACGCGGTAGTGTAATTCCATTGTGGATCGACCAAATTCGCCATGGTAATCCTATTACACTGACCGAGCCAAAGATGACTCGTTTTATCATGTCGTTAGAGGAAGCTGTAGATCTCGTATTATTTGCCTTTGAGCATGGTGAGAATGGAGATATTTTAGTACAGAAAGCACCAGCATGTACCATTCAAACACAAGCAGAGGCTGTATGCGAGTTATTTGGAGGTAAAAAAGAGGATATCAAGGTTATTGGTATTCGTCATGGTGAAAAAATGTACGAAACATTGCTAACCAACGAAGAATGCGCTAAAGCTATTGACATGGGAGATTTCTACCGTGTCCCAGCTGATAATCGCACATTGAACTACGACAAATTCTTCACCGAAGGTGATGAGAAACGAGTTACTCTGAGCGAGTTCAACTCAGACAACACTCGTCGTTTGACGGTAGAAGAAACTAAAGAAAAGATAGCTTCATTGGAGTATATTCAAAACGAATTGAAAGGTATCGTTAATATCGCTAAATAATCATGAAGATTCTCGTAACAGGTGCAAAAGGCTTTGTAGGAAAAAACCTTTGTGCACAACTACACAATATACGCGAAGGTAAGAATAAGAGCTACGGAGAGTTGACTATCTCTGAAGTTTTTGAGTATGACATTGATTTTACATTTGATCAATTGGACACCTATTGCCAATCCTGCGATTTTGTGTTCAATCTTGCTGGTGTAAACCGCCCACAAAATCAAGAGGAGTTCATGCAAGGCAACTTTGGTTTTGCATCCACACTGTTGGATATGTTAAAGAAACATCACAATACTTGCCCTGTGATGATTTCTAGTTCTATCCAAGCTACTTTGGCAGGACGCTTTGGCAATAGTGAATACGGCAAAAGCAAGAAAGCGGGAGAGGAATTGATGTTTGAATATGCTCATGAGACAGGTGCGAAGGTATTGGTATATCGTTTCCCAAATCTATTTGGTAAATGGTGTCGTCCAAACTACAATTCTGCTATTGCAACTTTCTGCAACAATATTGCCAACGATCTACCTATCCAAGTGAATGACCGTAGTGTGGAAATGGAATTACTTTATATCGACGACTTGGTGGATGAGATGATGGGTGCGCTAGTAGGTCAAGAACATCGTTGTGAATTTGATGGTGTAGAAACTGTACCACAAATGGATGGTAAATATTGCTGCTGCCCGATTACCCACAAAACCACTTTGGGTGAAATCGTGGATATGATTTATGCTTTTGCAGAGCAACCTAAGACTTTGAACATCCCTGAGATACCTGCCAATTCATTGGCAAAGAAACTCTATTCGACTTATTTGAGTTACTTGCCAAAAGAGAAAGTGGCGTTCCCATTGAAAATGAATATAGACCAACGTGGTTCATTTACAGAATTGGTTCATACATTGAATTGCGGTCAAGTAAGTATCAACATTTCTAAACCAGGTATTACTAAAGGACAACATTGGCATAACACCAAATGGGAGTTCTTTATTGTGGTTAGTGGTCACGGATTGATTCAACAACGCAGAATAGATTCTGACGAAATTATTGAGTTCGAGGTAACTGGAGAGAATATCCAATGTATTCATATGCTTCCAGGCTACACACATAACATCATCAATCTTTCTGACACGCATGACTTGGTTACAGTTATGTACTGCAACGAGATTTTTGATCCAAATAAACCAGATACATTCTTTTTACCAGTATAAAAATAACGAATATGGAATTAAGAACAGATTATAGCAATGTTTCTTTTGCAAATAATGGCAAGCTCAAACTGTTGATTATTGTAGGTACACGTCCTGAAATTATTCGATTGGCAGCAGTAATCAACAAATGTCGCAAATATTTTGACACCATTCTAGCGCATACAGGTCAAAACTATGATTATACGCTCAATGGCATCTTCTTCCGTGATCTCAAATTAGCTGATCCTGAGGTTTATATGGATGCCGTAGGAGATGATCTGGGCTCCACTATGGGCAATATCATCGCAGCGTCTTACAAGTTGATGGCAGAGATTAAACCAGATGCTGTATTAGTGCTTGGTGATACAAATTCATGTTTGAGCGTGATAGGAGCGAAGCGTTTACATATCCCCATTTTCCATATGGAGGCAGGTAATCGTTGCAAAGATGAATGTCTTCCAGAGGAAACTAATCGTCGTATTGTGGATATTATCTCTGATGTCAATTTGGCTTATTCAGAGCATGCACGTCGTTATTTGGCTGATTGCGGTTTGCCAAAAGAGCGCACCTATGTGACCGGTTCTCCAATGGCTGAGGTACTTCATGAGAATTTAGCAGAGATAGAGGCTAGTGATATTCACCAACGTTTGGGCTTAGAGAAAGGTAAATACATCTTGCTCTCTGCGCACCGTGAAGAGAATATCGATACAGAGAAGAACTTCACCTCTTTATTTAACGCTATTAATAAGATGGCAGAGAAGTACAATTTACCTATTCTGTATAGTTGCCATCCACGTTCTCGCAAGCGTTTAGAGGCAAGTGGATTTGAATTGGACAAGCGAGTTATACAGCATGAGCCATTGGGATTCCATGACTACAACTGTTTGCAAATGAATGCCTTTGCAGTAGTGTCTGATTCTGGAACATTGCCTGAGGAAAGTAGTTTCTTCACAAGTGTAGGACATCCATTCCCTGCTATTTGTATTCGAACAAGTACAGAGCGTCCAGAATCTTTAGATAAGGCAGGATTCATCATTGCAGGTATTGATGAGCACAGTTTGTTGCAGGCTGTAGATACTGCAGTAGAACTTGTACAAAATGGAGATTATGGAACCCCAGTACCTAACTATACAGACGAGAACGTAAGTACTAAAGTAGTAAAAATCATCCAATCTTATACAGGTATTATAAATAAGATGGTATGGAGAAAATAATGCATGAAAGTACTACAGGTAAATAGTGTTTATCCATTGTGGAGTACGGGAAAAATCACTCATGACATCCATGTGGTACTTCAACAAGAAGGCCATCAATCCATTGTATGTTATGGTAGAGGAGAGAATATTTATTCACCTGGAATACAAAAAGTTTGCTCCGAAAAACTAAGTCGATTGAATAGAGCATGGGCACGTATTTCAGGTGTAATGTATGGTGGACATATATTATCAACTCGTCGTCTCAAACAAGTGATTGAAACAGAGAAACCAGATGTTGTGCATTTGCAATGCATAAACAACTCTTTCATAAACATATACAACACTATTCAATACCTAAAAGAGAAACAAACCAAAACGGTTTTAACCCTTCACGCCGAGTTCATGTACACAGCAAATTGTGGACACGCATATGATTGTGAAAAATGGAAGACTGGATGCGGCAAATGTCCACGTCTCAAAGCTGAAACTAGAACGTTGTTTTTAGATTCTACTTCCTATTCATGGAAAAGAATGAAAAAAGCATTTGAAGGATTTGAGAAAGATCTCATCGTGGTATCTGTTTCTCCATGGCTAAAAGACAGAGCTATCCAATCCCCTATACTACAGCATCACAGACATATTGTTGTATATAATGGATTAGACACAAATGTTTTCACATTCCACGAAAACGACTTACGAAATAAGTTAGGAATAGCAGAAGATCAAAAAGTGGTTTTCCACGTTACTCCCAACTTCACTGATGCGGCACATCACATCAAGGGGGGACGTTATATCATTGAGTTAGCTAAATTAATGCCCGAGTATATTTTTATAGTAGCGGGTCCCATATTAGGTGCTATGCCAGAGGTTCCTAACAATGTAAAGTTATTGGGAGGAATCACAGATAGCAATTACCTAGCATCACTCTATTCTATGGCAGATCTTACTGTTCTTACGAGTAAGAAAGAAACATTCTCTATGGTGTGTGCAGAAAGTCTCTGTTGTGGAACCCCAATAGTTGGTTTTGAAGCTGGAGCACCGGAACAAATTTCCTTACCTGATTATAGCCAATTTGTTCCATATGGTAATACATTGGCTTTAGCTGGAGCTATTAAGGATTTTCTAGCGCGCAGCATTGATAAAATAGAAATTTCTCATCAAGCTCACCAAGTGTACGCCAAAGAAATCATGGCCAAAAAATACATTGAAATTTACAAGCAACTTGTACAATAATTCAGATTAGAAAATAGTATATGCATATTCTTTTTGTCGGGAAAGTTTGCCCAAGTAGAACCGCTAATATGATCATGAAGAAAACCGGAAAAAATCCTGGCTTTCAAATTATCAAATTTTCTCGTTTGATTTTAGATGGATTTATACAAAATCACTCGCAGGTTTCTGCATTGACAAATATCATAACATCTACCAAAAAAATAGCTAAAAGTAGTACTGAAATAGAGAATAATATTCATTACCATTGTCTACCATATATCCAAATACCTATAATTCAACAAATTCTGCAATTCGTTTATTCCTTCTTCTACACTTTAGTATGGTGTATACGCACAGAGGGAGACAAGATTATATTGTGCGATATTTTTGCCAGTAGTTGTAGTATGGGAAGCGTTGTCGCCGCCCAATTAATGCGTACACCTAAAACTATGCTTTTAACAGATATGTTGATACCACCTGCTACAATATCTCAAGACACGAAGAAATGGTGGTGGAAAATGTTTTTTAAGATGCGTGTACGTAGCCAAGAAAACGGACTAAAAAAATATGACGGATTCATATTTCTCACCAAATATATGAATATGACATACAATCCTAATCAAAAACCATACATTGTTATGGAGGGGTCTGTTGATCATACATTTATTCCTAAAACTCTCACCCAGAAAGTAAGCCCTCGTGTTATTATGTATGCTGGAGCTATAGAAGCTGAATATGGTTTTGATACTCTTGTGAGAGCCTTCATTTCCCTTTCTCAACAAGATATTGAGTTACACGTCTATGGTGGCGGAAAATTTGTAGAGAATTTACTCGAATTTCAACAAATTGATTCCCGAATTCAATACAAAGGAGTTGTAACAAACGAAGAAATTATTATTGCAGAACAAGAAGCAACGTTGTTGGTCAATCCTAGATATTCTAATCAAGAATTTGTCAAGTACTCATTTCCTTCTAAGACATCCGAATATATGCTATCGGGAACACCGGTATTGACAACCAAGTTGTCTGGCATTCCAGATGAATATTTTAAATATTTATACGCATTTGACGAAGAAACTATTGAGGGATATGCTCACAAACTCAATGAAATATTATCATTACCTAATGAAGAATTAAAACAAACTGGTTTAAAAGCTCAGGAGTTTGTTTTAAAAAATAAGAACAACACTATTCAAGCACAACGTATTGAAGAGTTTTTTAGAACCTTGATAACTAAACACTAATTATCATGCCATTTTTGTCCATTATCATTCCTTGTTATAATGTAGAAGGCTATTTGCCTTGTACTTTGGACAGTTTATCACAATTAAATTGTGATGAGGAATGTGAATATATATTCGTAAATGATGGTTCTACTGATTCTACACTATCTATGATTAAAACTTTTGTCCAACACCATCCGCAAGCAATAGTGATAGATCAATCGAACCAAGGAGTATCTGCTGCTAGAAATGCAGCATTAGAACAAGCTACTGGTGAATATATTTTGTGTTTAGATGGAGATGATTTTCTACATCCAAACACAATTTCTATTATAAAGAAGCATATAAAGAGCGCAGACATGTTGATTGCTCCGTGTATAATTATACAAGAAGGCAAACCATCTACACTACAGCCAATCCAGGTTGCTGAGGGAGTATATACCATTGAACAATTATACAAGACGTGTAATGTATTCCCCACTGCCCCCCAAATTATTTATAGAAATTCTATCATACAAAATCATCAAATCTATTTTGATCCCGCGATCAAATCAGGAGAAGTCTATACTTTCACTGTTGATTTTTTCAATCATGCCAACTCGATAGCTGTATGCCATGAAGGCTTTTATAATTATGTCATGCGTTCATCGAGTGCTACACATCAACCTAATTATATGGCAGATTTGACGGTACTAAAAATTTTAGAACATTTCGTTAGAGTGCAACATCCTTGGAAAGAAAATATTTCATTTCAATTAACGGCTCTTAAAATGGTACTATCATTTACATATAATAAGTATATTAGGAATGGATTATTAGAGGATAAGGCTATTGAAGTAATAGAAAATATCTTCCAAGATGAAAATTTCACAAACTTATTAACTTCGATCTCTACTAGGCAATTAGACTTCAAGCATAGACTTTATATAAATTTTCTAAGAACCATGCCTGTGAGACTTGGTTATAAAATATCTCTCCGTGCAGTAGCATTCATTAAAAAATAAATATTCAAGACAATAACCGATAATTATACTAATGAATCTTATAGATAAAATCATAGATAAATTCAACCTGTCACCAGCAAAAAAGAAGGTTATTAAGAATCTTATTTGGGCTGTTGTTGGGAAAATTACCACATTGTTGGGTGGTCTCTTGGTGGGCATACTTGTTGCTAGATACTTAGGACCACAACAATATGGATTAATGAACTATGTTTTTAGTTATGTAATGCTATTCCAAGTATTTGCAACTTTTGGACTAGATAGTATTGAGATTAGAGAAGAAGTTCGAAGACCAGAAAATAAGGATAAATTTATAGGTACTGCTTTTGGGCTGAAACTCGCTTTTGCAATACTTACTATTGGAGTTATCATCTTGATAACCGAACTATCAGAAGCTGATACTTTCACACGATGGATGATTTACATATATTCACTATCCATTGTGATGAACACTTTCAGTGTCATTCGAAATCATTTCACAGCCATTGTTTGGAACGAATATATCGTCAAGACAGAAATTTTACGCACCATTATCGGAGCGGCAATCAAGATTATTTTGTTATTGGTACATGCACCTCTTTGGGGATTTATTTGTGCAACTTTATTTGATACAATTCTATTAGCAGGCGGTTATATTACATCATATAGAAAAAAGATTGGACTTGTTTCATTATGGGAGTTTGACAAAGCAACGGCGATTTATCTCATTAAGCAATCATTCCCTTTATTACTTAGCGGAGCGGCAATAATTATCTATCAAAAAATAGATCAAGTAATGCTTGGAAACATGATTGACAAGCAGTCTGTGGGATTCTATTCTGTAGCCGGTAAGTTTACAGAATTATGCATATTTGTCCCTACCATCTTATCTCAGACAATTACACCAATTTTGGTCAAATTGTACGAAAACAAAATAAATGAATATACCAAAAAAGCTCAAGCATTTATGAATCTCACCGTATGGGGTACAGTTGTAGGATGTGTTATCATTAGCATGATTGCTTCTCCATTGGTTAAATATACTTTTGGACCCCAATATATTTCATCAGTGGCATTACTCCAAATCATGGTCTTTAAAGTCATTGGATATGCCTTTGCACAAACAACAGGAGCAATGATTGTTATTGAAAAGAAACAACAATTAGTAGCAATAAGAAATATTATAGGATGTATTACATCTATTGGTTTAAATTTATTGTTAATCCCACTCTGGGGAGTTAAAGGGGCGGCCATTACTAGTGTAATAACCGCATTTTGTACTGGATTTTTGTCACATGTTTTTATTCCAAGATATCATACTATCTTACGAATGCAAATCATTTGTATAATTATTGGTTGGAAAGACTTATTGATACTTCCATTAAAACGTATTCAAACTTTATCAAAATAATAACCCAAATTAAAAATGGAACACGGAATCACTACTGTCAAGCAGTTTCGTAAGACATATTTACTATTTGCATTATTCGTTAATGTATTAGTGACTATGTATATGATCATTAATGATGATAACTCTATGGAGGAAAAAACTAAATATGCCCACTATTTTAGATTTTTATACTGTGCGGTATGGAGTATTTGCGCAACTTGGTATCTTAAAGATAAAATAAAAGGAGAATTAAAGACACGCACCATAAAATCTTTTATTCTTTTTGCAATTACAACCTGCGTATCATTATGCATAACGCATGTAGGTAATATCTTGCAATTGGCATCTAATCTATTGCTATTTGTGACCCCTTGTTTTACCATAATGGGATGCTATTCTTATGGATATAAGTATGGAAAAGAGAATTCCACAATTTATCTCATTGCATTTACAATTCTAGCATGCGCGCTATCATATATTTCTATATATAAAACCCATAACGTGTTAGGAGAGCGAGGTCACTTCGGAGTCGCGTATTATGCTCTCTACTTGTTGCCATTAATTCTTGCTAGTGATAAACGGTGGCTTCGTATTATTAGTATAATTATAATTTCAATAATAATCATTAGTTCGGTAAAACGAGGAGGATTTCTTGCTCTAGCAATAGGAATCTTTGTATATCTCTATGTCTCAAGAGTAGTTTCGAAGAATTCTCTTAAATCATCTATTATCCTCTATATATATCTAATTGTTGTGGCCGTTTTTTTATACTTTCTTATTCAATATATAGGAGACGATATTATTGAACGTTTTATGGATTCAGATGATGATACGGGATCTGGACGATTGTATATTTGGGAAAGTTTGTATTATCGTTTAAAGACTCAAGATGTAATATTATGGATATTTGGTAATGGACATTTAGCAACGACCGTGTATAGTTGGGAAAATCTTTCTGCGCATAATGACTTTTTGGAGATTTTATACAACTACGGTCTATTCAACTTATTCATATATGTATCCTTCGTCTTTTCAGTTGCTACCTATACAATACATGCTATACGTCAAAAATCTAAACTAGCACCTTGTTTGGCTATGTTTTTAACAATCTTTTTGATATTGAGTATGATTTCAATTATCATACTTAGCCATACATGTACTTTATCTATGATCACAATAGGTTTTTTAATTGGTTGGAACGAGTACGATAAAAAGCAATTATTACTTACAGAAGAATAATTTAAGTATGAAAATAGGCATTTTAACATATCATCGAGCACATAACTACGGAGCTATGCTACAAGCATATGCCCTGCGAACATTTCTACAAAACCAAGGGCATATTGTAGAATTTATTGACTATTGGCCTGATAGTCATAAATCACAATATACATTGATCAAACCTATTCGTGGGAAAAGTTTATATTTTAAAATTTTGAATTTTGTATCTGATAGTTTGACTTTGATTCGTCGTGCCATTCGTATGAAAAAAATCAATGAATTTAGAAATGTTCACCTTGGAATCAATCATTTAATTCAGTATTCAAGCAACGACAATATAATACAAGAACAGTATGATTGTGTTATTGTGGGTAGTGACCAAATCTGGAGAACACATGAATACGAAGGTAAACATGTTGGCATTGACCCTATGTATTTTTGTGCCAACATTCCTCATTCTACTCGATGTATCAGTTATGCAGCAAGTATGGGTATCATTGCACTAACAGCAAAAGATGAAGAACTGATGCGTACATATCTACAAAAATTCAGCACAATTTTAGTACGTGAAAACTCATTGAAACAGTTGGTTGAAAATATTGGATATACGGCTCAAGTTGTCCTAGATCCAACACTATTACTTTCCAAGCAACAATGGAATAAGCTTATTCCACCTCAAAGATACCATCAAAAAAAATATGTATTATTCTATGAACTAATGCCTTCCAAAGAGGCTTTAACATTTGCAGTTAAGAAAGCACAAACAATGAATTGCGAACTCTTGATTATGGATTCGATTATTCATACATTACCACGGAAGAATCATATATCATATGCCTCCCCTATCGAATTTATGCATGCTATTCGTGACGCAGAGTTTATTATAGCAACATCCTTCCACGGAACAGCATTCTCTCTCATTTTTGAAAAACAATTCATTACTATTGGGCTCCAAAAGAATGCAGATCGAGTAAAGACCTTACTACAGCAACTTGGCATTTTAGAACATTACCAAGATATACCATTAGAACTCCAAGATATTAATTACGACAAAACGAATACAATATTACATAGCATTAGGCAAAAATCACAACAATTCTTGTTAGATTCTATCCAATAAATCTTATTTGGTATTGCGTAATCCAAAAAAAAGTTGTAACTTTGCACGCTTTTAATATCAATATTTATTATCAAACTTACATGAAACATTTAATTATCATAGGGGCAGGCGGTATGGGACGTACCATATACGACATAGCACGAGAAAGCAATGGATATGGGACAGAATATGATATACGCGGTTTCATTGATGATAACATATCTGCTTTAGAAAACTTTGACAATTACCCTCCTATTATTGCACCAATCACTGGCTACAATCCGGATTCTGAAGATATTTTCGTATGTTCTATTGGTGGGCAATCTAGGCGCAAATGTATGGAAGAGATCATCTCAAAAGGAGGAAAATTCCTGACTATGATTCACCATACTGCTCGAATCGGAACGAATGTTAAAATTGGAGAAGGAACAATTGTTGGCGCGTTCACATCCATTGGAGCGGATGCTAAGATTGGTAAATACAATATGATCCAATCCTACACAGTCATCGGACATGATTCACAAATAGGAGACTGGAATAGAATTGACACCCATGTTACATTGGTTGGTGGTACTATTGTACAAGACGAAGCTGATATTCACACTTCTGCAATGATTAGCCACAATGTCACAATAGAAAGTCACTCGCGCGTAGCTGCATGCAGTTTTGTTATTCGTCGCGTTAAAGAAGGTACTACTGTACTAGGCAACCCAGCAAAAAAACTATTATAACACATTATAATTAAACTAATTATGGATATTCAACTTTTTATTCAAAATGTAACAGATCAATTTGATGAACTAAATGTAGAATTGACACCTGAAACCAACTTTCGCCAAGTAGAAGGATGGACATCGTTGGTTGCTCTATTAGTTATCACTATGGTAGATGAAGAGTATGGCATTGTTCTTCCACCAGAAGAAATGCGCAAAACGAATACCATTCAAGAATTATTTGACCTAGTTGTTAGCAAGCAATAATGCACAATCCTTTTTCACTCATAGGAAAAACAATTTTAGTAACAGGTGCCTCTTCTGGAATAGGGCGCTCAATTGCTATAGAGTCTAGTAATATGGGAGCTAATGTAATTTTAACTGGACGTAATATAGAAAGATTACAAGAAACATTAGCTCTTTTAAAACAAGGACAGCATCAGTATATAGCTTCCGACATTTCTAACGAGGAAGACATCATCACATTAGTCAATCTACTCCCAGAATTAGATGGCTGCGTACATAGTGCTGGTGTACTAGGATTAACACCTATTCAAGCCATAACAAAGGAAAAAATAGACGAGATTGAGCGAGTTAATTTACATGCACCAATATTGCTAACAAAACATTTGATCAAAAAGAAAAAACTTACAAAAGGGGCTTCTGTAGTCTTTATATCATCCGCAGCTGGTGTATATCGTGTATCAACGGCCAATGCTCTATATGCTATTACAAAAAATGGACTAGATGCATTTATGCGTACAGCTGCATTGGAATTAGCAGGAAAACAAATTCGTTTCAACAGCGTAAATCCTGCTATAATTGAAACAGAAGCACTCTGCAACATACCTATCACTGAGGAGCAAAAGAAAGCGAACTTAGAACAATACCCTCTCAAAAGATACGGCAAACCAGAAGAAGTTGCATATGCAACCATTTATTTATTATCGGATGCATCAGCGTGGACTACTGGTACTGAAATCAAATTAGACGGCGGTCTTACATTATCCTGATTATGAACCAACTACTCACAAACAAAGTCTGCATCATCACAGGTGCTGCGCAAGGTATCGGCAAGCAAATCGCCGAGCAATTTGCCAATGATGGTGCCATTGTGTATGCTTGTGATAGACAAGAGTTTACCACGAACAACGAGCATATACACCCTGTCATCATGGACATCACGGACGCTGCTAGCGTCAAAACCAACTTGATGCAGATTTTCAAAACAGAAGGACGTATCAATTGCCTCGTCAACAATGCTGGTATCGTTTACAACCGCAAGATTGGCATGATTATGCGTGAAGAAACAGAGCGCATGTTTCTCGTTAATGTTATTGCAGTGCTCGAGCTTATCCAACTCGTAAGTCGCCTCATGGCGCGAAACGGAGAAGGAAGTATCGTCAATATCGCTTCCGTAACTGCCGTTCTCGGTTCACCAGGACAAGTCGCTTACTCCGCAACCAAGGGTGCTATCATCTCTATGACCAAATCGGCTGCCAAAGAACTTGCATCACAAGGTATCCGCGTGAATGCAGTTGCTCCTGGTATCGTGCAAACCGAAAGATTTGCAGAACTTTACGAGTCTGACGGTAGCAAGATTGACCAACGCATCCAACGAATTGCTTTAGGTCGTCTCGGCACACCACAAGATATCGCACACGCGTGCGCTTTCCTTGCTTCTGACCGATCTAACTATATTTCAGGACAAATACTCGGCGTAGATGGTTGCGCTTCTATATAATGATTCTAAACTTACAACATATTGACCAACAACGAATTGCAGCTATAGACTCCAATGGTGCAACACTTAAATATGCTGAAATAACTCAACTATCTCAGCATATTACCTATCTCGTTCCACAACGCGCACTATGTTTTCTTCTCGTAGAGAATAATATCGGTGGCATTGCATGGACAATGGGTATGCTCAGCAGTCGCCAATTAGTGCCACTTATCCTCAATGTTAAGACGGAAGAGGCACTTCTTCAGCAACTGCTCGACACCTATCAACCTACCTATATCTGCGCACCAGCATCTTTCCAAAAAGAAGGAATATTAGTTGATCAACAATTTGGTTATCAGCTAACTAAAGTATCAGAAGGCATCTGCCCACTGCACGAAGAACTTTCCCATCTTCTTCCCACATCTGGTAGTACAGGTAGTCCAAAACTCGTTCGTCACAAATACGACAATATCGAAGCAGCTGGACTCAACATCTCCACCTTCTTTGAGTTAAAAGAAACGGATCGCCCACTAATGGTGCTCCCACTTTACTACACCATGGGATTATCCATGGTATTCAGTCACTTACGAGTAGGTGCGACTATCCTCATCACAGGGCTTAGCATGACAGACCCTAACTTCTGGAAGTTCCTCAAAGAACAACGAGCTACATCCTTTACTGGTGTTCCATATAGTTTCCAGATTCTCAATCTTATGCGTTTCTTCCGTATGGACCTCCCTCATTTGGAGCTACTTACACAAGGTGGAGGAAAAATGCCTACCGATCTCAATATCAAGTTTGCAGAGTATTGTCGCGACAATGGCAAACGTTGGATAGCCACCTACGGTCAGTCCGAATGTACAGCTCGCATGGCGTATCTCCCAGCTAAATGGGCACTAGACAAAGTGGGCAGTATCGGTATTGCTGTTCCTAATGGAGAATTATCGCTCATTGACACCGATGGCAATCCTATCACTACTCCCCACACAGAAGGTGAAATGTGCTATTGTGGCAAAAACGTAACCATGGGCTATGCTCGCCAACAATCCGATCTCGCTTTGGGCGATGAACGCAATGGATTTATTCGTACGGGTGACCTAGCATATTTTGACGAAGATGGATGCTACTATATCGTTGGTCGCATGGGACGATTTCTCAAACTTTTTGGTATGCGCGTCGGATTGGATGAATGTGAACAAATCGTACAAACCGATTGTGGGATAGAATGTGCATGTGTAGGTACGGATGAAAAAATGATTGTTTATATCACCAATGCTGATAAACAAAATGAAGTAAAAGATACACTCGTACAAAAAACGCATATCGTTGCCACTTCATTCCAGATTCGTGTCATCAACGAAATACCTAAAAACGAAGCAGGAAAAAAACTTTATAGTAAATTATCAATTAATTAAAATATGACAAACTTAGAGAAATACAATGCCATTTTTACCGAGGTATTCGGTGCGACAGCTGATCAATTAGGAGACAACTTCAGCAAAGAAACTGTAAGCGAATGGGATTCTGTTCACCAACTCAACATTATCTCCTTACTCGAAGAAACCTTTGATCTCATGCTAGATCCTGAGGATATCATGGCTTGTACAAACTACAATGCAGGTAAAGAGATTCTTACAAAAAACGGAATAGAACTTTAATAATGTAATCCTAAATATGGCACGTTGGACAATTAAAAACGTACGCTTGGCCGGTGTTAGTGCTTGTATGCCTAAAAACATTGTTAAGACTGCTGACATTCCCCTTTTTACTCCAGAGGAAGCAACTGTCTTTGACAATACCGTTGGAATCAAAGAACGCCGCATAGGTCCAGAAACTTTATGCGCATCGGACATGTGTCAAACTGCAGCAGAGAAGTTATTAACAGACATGGGGTGGGAAAAAGACAGCATTGATATGCTTGTCTTTGAATCAGTTACAGGTGACTACTATCCAACTCCTCCTACCTCTTGTCTTTTGCAAGACCGTTTGGGATTATCCACTAATTGTTTCTGCATCGATTTGCCTATGGGGTGTTGTGGCACCTTGTATGCTATCAATGTAGCAGGAAATATGCTCTCATCTGGTAATATTCATCGTGCATTATTACTTGTAGGAGATACCGCCTTACGTATGGGATCGCAACAAGATAAAAGTCGTGTTCCACTCTTCGGTGATTGTGGTACAGCTATTGCTTTAGAGTACGACACATCTGCAGAAGATATTATAATCGATTTCCAAACACTGGGTAGTGGACACAAGTCGCTAATGACCCCTCATGGCGGTTTCCGTCATCGTATTACGCCCGACTCATTCATTAAAGAAGATTTTGGCAATGGTATCATTCGAGCACCAAAAGACACGTTAATTGATGGTATGTCTGTCTTGACATTCGCCATCTCTCGTCCACCAAAATCTATCCAACAAATGATAGATGATTATCAGATTGATGTAAATACAGACATAGACTATTTCTTGATTCATCAAGCAAATAAACTAATTGTTGATCGTGTAGTTAAGAAACTTAAATTACCTATCGAAAAAGTACCTTACGATCTAGAAGAATTCGGAAATCTTGGAGGTGCAAGTATCCCATCGCTCATGGTCACTCGCACGGCTAATGCTATGCAAGGCAACAAACCCGTGAAGATGCTTTGCTCTTCTTTCGGTCTTGGCCTCAGCTGGGGAACCATGCTTATTACTGCTAATAATGTTGTTATTCCTGAACTAATTGAAATCTAATATGAATGTCCTTTTTCTCACTATGGCACAAATGTTAGATATCAATAACTATGGTATCTACACTGATCTTATGCGTAAATTCACAAATCAAGGGCATAATGTTCACATTGCGACACCATTACAACGGAGAACCAAATTAGACACACATATCATCGACAATGATAATGTACATATCTTGGGGATAAAGACTTTAAATGTAACCAAGACAAACGCCATAGAGCAAGGTGTCGGACAAATCCTATTGGAATATCAATTTATAAATGCAATCAAGAAGTATTGGAACAACACTCATTTTGATTTAATATTGTATTCCACACCACCTATTACATTTACAAATGTTATCAAGCATCTTAAACAGAAATATCCAACTGCAGTAACATACTTATTGTTGAAAGATATATTTCCTCAAAATGCACTTGATTTAGGGATGCTCACAAAAAAAGGAATCAAAGGATTACTATATTCATTTTTTAGAAAAAAGGAAAAAGAATTATATCGCATATCCGACCATATCGGTTGTATGAGTCCCGCTAATACAAAATATGTATTGGAACACAATCCACAGATACCTCACAACAAGGTTGAGATAGCACCTAATAGTTGCGACCTAATTCCTCTTTGTGAGTATAATAGAAATGATATTCTACAGCAATACGGTTTACCAACAGATAAAATCATCTTAATATACGGAGGTAATCTTGGCAAACCACAAGGAATACCATTCTTAATTGAATGTTTAAAAGCAAATGCTAATCACCCCAAATGCCATTTTGTCATTATTGGCAACGGAACAGAATATAATAAAATAAAAACATGGACACAGCAAGCCAACCCTAGTTCCGTATCTCTATTTGCCAGTTTACCAAAAGAAGAGTATAACCAACTTGCTAGTGCATGTGATGTTGGATTAATCTTCTTAGATTATCGGTTTACTATTCCTAATTATCCAAGCCGCTTATTGTCATACTTAACACAACGAAAGCCAATAATCGCTGCGACTGACAAAAATTGTGATTTAGGGTATATTGCAGAAGCTAATGGTTTTGGCTTCTGGTGTCCTAGCAACTCTGTTGCAGAGCTTAACAAAGCACTAGAAAAGATTATCAACAATGATTTAGATGCAATGGGGAAACAAGGATATCAATTCTACCTAAATAATTATACAATTCAACACACTTATGATGCTATCATTAGGCATGTTTAATAATATGTATAAACAATTCTTCAAACGATTAATAGATTTCACTATCGCACTCATCGCATTACTATGTTTAAGTCCGATACTGCTGGTTGTGACTATTTGGCTACACTTTGCTAACAAAGGTGCTGGTGCTTTCTTTACGCAAGAGCGTCCTGGTAAAGATGCCAAAATTTTCCGCGTCATCAAGTTCAAAACGATGACAGATGAACGTGATGCGGAAGGTAAGCTCCTGCCTGATGCTCAACGACTTACCAAAGTTGGTCGCATTGTTCGTTCAACTTCATTAGATGAATTGCCACAGTTATTCAATGTCCTCAAGGGTGACATGGCTTTGATCGGACCACGTCCATTATTGGTAAAATATTTGCCACTCTACACACCTACACAAATGCGCCGTCACGAGGTACGCCCTGGAATAACAGGATGGGCACAAGTCAATGGACGCAACACCATTACACATACCAAGAAGTTTGAATATGACGTTTGGTATGTTGACCATCTATCTTTTGCATTAGATGTAAAGATTATCTTTATGACTATCAATAACGTACTACATCGTAAAGATATTTCTACCGAAGGTCAAGCTACAGCGCCAACCTTTGATGGAACAAATTAAAAATAGTGACTTGAAAACCAAAGTTGAAAGACTATAATATATTATGAGTAACGAACGAAACATGATTTACCTCTGTTTGGCACATATGTCAGACGAAGGATTGGAGCAGAAATATATCAAAGAGGCATTCGATACCAATTGGGTTGTGCCATTGGGACCAAACGTAAATGCTTTTGAAGATAACCTCAAACAATTTGTTGGCAAAGACCAACAAGGTAGAGAAAAAGAAGTAGTAGCTCTTTCTGCTGGTACTGCTGCTGTACATTTGGCGTTGATTGCTTGTGGCGTGAAGCCAGGAGATGAAGTGTGTGTACAATCCTTCACATTCTGCGCTTCTTCTCATCCGATAACTTATTTGGGAGCAACGCCAGTGTTCATTGATTCTGAGCGCGATACATGGAATATGGACCCTGAATTATTGGAGAAAGCCATCTTGGATCGTATTGAAAAAACAGGAAAAAAGCCTAAAGCCATTATCCCTGTAGCTCTCTATGGTATGCCATATGATTGTGAGCGTATCATGGCTGTTGCAGAGAAATATGACATTCCCGTAATAGAGGATGCTGCTGAAGGCTTTGGCTCTAAGTTCAAAGGACAAATGTTAGGTACCTTTGGTAAGTTCGGTGTACTTTCTTTTAATGGAAACAAGATGATCACCACCTCTGGTGGTGGGGCATTAGTTTGCGCTGATGCAGAATCAAAAAATAAAGTTATGTGGTATGCTACTCAAGCACGCGAAGCATATCCATATTACCAACACGAGGAAGTAGGATACAACTATCGTATGTCGAACATATGCGCTGGTATAGGTCGCGGACAAATGACAGTGGCACAAGCGCATATCGATCATCACAAGCATGTACAAGCATTGTATGAAGAGTTATTGGCTGATATAGAGGGAATTACTCTACATAAATCCCCTTCTGCTGATTACGACTCCAACTATTGGCTCTGTACCATTGAGTTAGAACCTACTTTGCGTATCAAAGGTCAAGAGAATGCCTACAAGGAGGTAATTAAGAGCGCTGTGGGTGGTGCAGCCGGAGTTATTCATGCGGTAGATAGTGCAGTGACCGATTGCCAACCAAACGATAATGTGGAGGCATTGCGTGTGTATATGCTGGATGCAAAGATTGAGGCACGCCCTGTATGGAAACCAATGCACAAACAACCTGTTTACAAAAATGCTCCTGCATATGTGAATGGTGTTAGTGAAGAGGTCTTTAAAGTTGGAATGTGCTTGCCAGCTGGTCCATATGTAACAGATGACGATGTGCGTTATATTGTAGAAACTATCAAATCGGCAATTATTCAGTAACTTTTGAGTACTGATACTGCTTGATTAAAATGCTAAAGATTATGAAACGAATGAAAGATATATCCAAATCAGACATGTTTTCACATTGGATTAATATCGGTTATCTTCCTCGTTGGGGAGTGCTGTTATTGGATTTGTTAATCGTATTGATTGCATTTGTTGTAAGCTATATGATTGGTAGTCAAATATTAACGTATGATTTGGCTGCTCGTATGCCAATATGGGGACAGGCTATATTTGTACTCGTATTACAAGGAGTTTTCTTCTGGGCTTTTCATACCTACTCTGGTATTTTACGTTATTCTACTTTTGTTGATACATTAAAGGTCACCGCTGCGGTAGTGGCAAATGGTCTATTTTTGTTTTTAGCCAATTTAATTGTCAAATATGTAACAAATTACATCAATCCTCCTTTTTTTACTACGGTATTAGTGATATATGTATTTGTAGCAATTACTTTGTTGTTTGGATGGCGAGTAATTATCAAAACTGTTTTTGAATACATTTCTCATAGATCCAAGGGGGTAGATAAAGTACTGATCTATGGTACAAAATCAGCAGGACTATCCATTGCAAAAATGTTGCAATCTAACCTAGAAAGTCAATATCGTCCTGTGGGTTTTATTGCAGATAAGTATGATGATATTCAGCATGACTTGTTGGGATTGATTGTCTATCCTCTGAATGAACAATTAATGTACACCCTCAAAAAACATCATATCCGACATATTATTGTATCGCCTTTAAAGATGAAGCAAATCAATCCGCTGGTGGATTTGAAACCATTTATTGATAATAATATAAGGATATTAACGACTCCTTATTTTACTGATTTCTCAATAGGGGAAAATAATGATAATATTAATACTATAGTAGGTCGCATAGAATCCATTAAGGTAGAAGATTTGTTAGAACGTCCTGTGATTGAGATGGATACAGAAAATGTGGGGACAATCTTGGAGGGGCAAACAGTGATGGTTACTGGTGCTGCTGGCAGCATTGGTAGCGAAATTGTACGTCAAGTGGCAGCATTCAAACCACAAACGATAGTGCTCTTTGAAATGGCAGAGTCGCCTCTGCATGATTTGACTGTTGATTTGCGCAAAGAGTTTCCTAATCAGCAATTTGTACCAGTAATTGCGGATGTGAGAAATGTGGATATGGTAGAGGAGGTTTTCGAGGAGTATCATCCTCATGTAGTGTTCCATGCAGCAGCATATAAGCATGTGCCATTGATGGAGGATTTCCCTGCACAAGCGATACTCGCTAACGTGCAAGGCTCTAAGAATGTAGCAGATATGGCGATTAAATTCAATGCCAAACGTTTCGTGATGGTGTCAACAGATAAAGCCGTCAATCCTACAAATGTGATGGGTGCTTCAAAGCGTATTGCGGAGATATATGTACAATCATTATTCCTAAAAGCAGCAAAAGAAAATGCGAATTGTACTAAATTCATCACAACTCGCTTTGGCAATGTTTTGGGTAGTAATGGATCGGTAGTACCTTATTTCAAGAAACAAATTGCTGCTGGTGGACCTGTCACAGTTACTCATCCAGATATTATTCGCTATTTCATGACGATACCCGAGGCAAGTTGCTTGGTGTTGGAAGCTGCAACGTTGGGTAATGGTGGTGAAATATTCTGCTTTGATATGGGGCAACCAGTTAAGATCGCGGATTTGGCAAAGAATATGATTCGATTAGCAGGTTTTGAACCTGGTAAGGACATCGAAATCACTTATACGGGATTGCGTCCTGGTGAAAAGTTGTATGAAGAATTGTTGAATCAAAAAGAAACAACGATTCCAACAAAGCATAAGAAAATTCTTGTTGCGAAAGTACGAGAGTATGATTATCAGGAAGTTGCAGAGCAAATAGAAGCGTTGATTCAATTAGCAAAGACTGGTAAAGTATTCCCAACGGTGAAGTTAATGAAGCAAATTGTACCAGAATTCAAGAGTAAGAATTCAGTATATGAAGAGTTGGATGCATAAAAATAAAATTATATGGCGTTTTTTGGATTATTTGGAAAAGAAAAGAAAGAGACTTTAGATAAGGGCTTAGAGAAAACCAAGGTATCTGTTCTCAGCAAGATTAGTCATGCTATTGCGGGAAAATCTACTGTGGACGATGATGTGTTGGATAATTTGGAAGAAGCTCTGATTACGTCTGACGTAGGAGTTGAAACCACGTTGCGTATTATCGAACGTATTCAGGAACGTGTGAAGCGCGATAAGTATCTTGGTACAGCTGAACTCAATGCCATTTTGGTGGACGAAGTGGCGTCGTTGTTAGCAGAAAACAATAGTACACAGGTAATAGATTTTACTGAGCCATTGCCATGCAAACCATATGTAATTATGGTGGTAGGTGTGAATGGTGTTGGCAAAACCACTACCATTGGTAAATTGGCTTACCAATACAAACAGGCTGGAAAGAAGGTGTATCTAGGTGCAGCAGACACCTTCCGTGCGGCAGCTGTGGAGCAACTTTGTATATGGGGCGAGCGAGTAGGGGTGCCTGTGGTGAAACAGCAGCAAGGTTCTGACCCTGCCAGCGTAGCATTTGATACCATTTCGAGTGCTAAAGCAAATGATGCTGATGTAGTATTGATTGACACTGCAGGGCGTTTGCATAATAAGATTAACCTGATGAACGAATTGACCAAGATTAAGAATGTAATGCAAAAAGTAGTACCTGATGCTCCACATGATGTGATGCTTGTGTTGGATGGCAGTACGGGGCAAAATGCTTTTGAGCAGGCCAAACAATTTACCAAGGCTACACAAGTCAGTTCATTGGCTATCACTAAGTTAGATGGAACGGCCAAGGGGGGAGTCGTGATTGGTATTAGTGATCAATTCAAGATACCTGTTCGTTATATAGGTTTGGGAGAACAGATGACTGACCTGCAAGTGTTCAATCGCGAAGAGTTTGTGAAATCTCTGTTGGGAGTGAAAAACGACTAATATAGCATAAAAAGAGGATTGCAATTGCAATCCTCTTTTTATGTTATGAAGTAACAAGATTATTGTACTCCTGCCAATATACCTTCTATTTCAGCTTCGTTAAGATTACGTCCTACGATTACGCCCTCTTTGTTAATGAGTATAGTCGTTGGGATAGCTGATATGCCGTACAAGTCGCATGGGTTATATGGTTCTGTGCGTTGATCGCGGATATGCAACCATGGCAACTCATCTTCTTCGATAGCTTTGAGCCATTCTGCCTCATCGCGGTCGCAACTCACGCCCAAAATCTCCAACTTGCCAGATGGGTGATAGGACTCATACAACTCCTTTAATACAGGCATCAATCTGCGGCATGGACCACACCACGAAGCCCAAAAGTCCACCAATACATAGTCGGTTTTTCCTACCAACTCACTCAGTGCCAACGGGGTGCCGTCTGCCTTCAGCGATACGATGTCAATGTATGGATTGCCCGCTGAGGTGAGCAACTCAATTCGGTATTCCTTGTACACGAGCTTGAGGAGAGGCTTCTCCCAACGCTCTACTGGAATGGCTGCAATGAGCTTGGCTTTCTGCTCAGGGGTGAGCATATAGAAGTGTGACAAAACGATAGAGTCGCTGGTGAGGTCCTCTACATTCTCCATGATGAGTGTGTAACCGTCTGTGATAAAGCCATCAATGAGTGAGTCTTTCACGGCACGGTCTTCTACGGTTTCCAACTGTGCTTCCAAATCATTGTACAATTCGATGTATTGTTCGTATGCCGTTTTCTTTGGCGTACAAGCTACCAAGCATCCCAATGCTAACAGCGAAATAAAAATCTTTTTCATATCCTTGCCTTTAAACTTTAAACTCTAAACAGTAGCGAAGCGTTCACTAAACACTACTCTGCATTTGCCAATGGACTAGCTTGTGTATAAACACGTGCTGCTAATTCTTGGTCAAGTTGGTAGAGTCCATAGCCATTATCGCCTACCATTCGGAACTTGTTCACCAAATCAGTTGCATTTTCCTCTTCTTCTACTTGCTCATCAACAAACCAATTAAGACGGCTTTGAAGGGCAAAGTCTTTCTCTTCTACGGCGAGTGCCATTAGGTTATTGATCATAGCAGTCACTTTACCTTCGTGCTCCAATGTATGTTGGAATGCAGCGAGTGGCGAAGCCCATTCTGTCTCTACTTCAGCGATAGGAGCGAGCAATACGCGTCCGCCACGACTTTGCAGGTAATTCAGCAAAATCATCGCATGATCTTGCTCTTCTTTGAATTGGATAGCAAACCAGTTTGCTATACCTGGGAAACCTGCATCTTGGCAGTATGCTGACATACTCAAATATAAATACGCCGACCACATCTCGGCATTGATTTGGGCGTTAATAGCCTCTTCTAAGCGTTTTGCAATCATAATTCGTGTGTTTTAATATTATTTAGTGTTGTGTTTTGCATTTTTATGTACAAAAATTGTGCCACTAATCGTCTTTAATGTAGATAAATAGTATTTTCTTACCTATCTTTTTGTATATACAGCAAATGTATATGGATAAGGATTCTTCTCATCCGCGTCGTGGCGCTCTTCGCTCACGCATTGCCAAATGGCAGGGTCTATCTCTGGGAAAAAGGTATCTGCATCCTCCCACGAGTGGTGAATATGGGTGATATAGAGTTTGTCCACAAGTGGCAAGAATTGGCGATAGACCATACCACCGCCAATGATAAATGCCTGTTCATCAGCAGCTACTGCTGCTTGTGCCTCTGGGATAGAGTGTACCACCTCGGTGTTCTCAAAGGTGAAGTCTTCGCGGTCAGAAAGCACGATGTTGCGGCGATTAGGCAGCGGGTGCTTGGGCAGTGAGAAGAATGTGCGCTCGCCCATAATAACGGTGCAACCTTGTGTTTTCTCTTTGAAGTATTTTAAGTCACTAGGCAAATGGCAAAGCAAGTCGCCTGCCTTGCCGATAGCATTGTTTTCTGCTATTGCTACGATTAGATTCAGCATATTCTCAATTTAATTCAAAATTCTAAATTCTTAATTATTTATACGGCCACGACACCTGGGATATGTGGATGTGGATCGTAGTCAACCAGTTGAAAGTCCTCAAACTTAAAGTCAAACAAGTCCTTCACCTCTGGATTGATAATCATCTTGGGCAGTGTGCGTGTATCGCGACTGAGCTGCAACTTCACTTGCTCAATATGATTGAGATAGATATGCGCATCGCCAAACGTGTGCACGAAGTCGCCCACCTTCAAGCCAGTTACTTGCGCCATCATCATCAGGAGTAGGGCATAGGACGCGATATTAAATGGCACGCCTAAAAATATATCCGCCGAGCGTTGGTAGAGTTGCAATGACAGGCGACCGTCTGCTACATAGAATTGGAACAACGTGTGGCATGGTGGCAGGGCCATGTTGTTGACTTCGGCCACGTTCCATGCACTTACGATATGACGGCGTGAGTCAGGATTCTTCTTTATTTGCTCCACCAATTGAGCAATCTGGTCAATATGACCACCTTGATAATCAGGCCATGAGCGCCATTGATGACCATACACCGGGCCAAGCTCACCATGCTCGTCTGCCCATTCGTTCCATATGCGCACTCCATGGTCTTGAAGATATTTTACGTTGGTATCCCCCTTGAGAAACCATAGGAGCTCATAGATAATAGACTTGAGGTGGAGTTTCTTGGTTGTCAAGAGAGGAAATCCCTCCTCAAGATTAAAACGCATTTGATGACCGAAGACCGAGATGGTGCCCGTGCCTGTGCGGTCGTGTTTCTCAGTTCCTTCGTTGAGAACGCGTTGGCAGAGATCAAGATATTGTTTCATAATTTACGATTAATACAGATTATACGTGGTTTTCAATACACGGAACTCGGTACGACGGTTCAGCGAATTGCAAATCTCCTGTTGATCAGCGGGTAGGGTAGAGATATACGCCTCGTCCAGTACTTGTCCTTTTGGCAGGAATGTGTGTTGCTTTCTCAGCGCATCATCCACTACCACAGGTTTCTCTTCTCCATAGCCTACAGGGGTCAGGCGTTCGCTTTCAATGCCATGCTTGATGAGGTAATCCACCACCGATTGGGCACGGCGGAGCGACAACTCTTGGTTGCCCGTATTATTGCCCACCATATCGGTGTGGGCGGCCATTTCGATGGTGATATTTGGATTGTCGTTCAGCAATTTAATCAGTGCATTCAGTCCATCTTCCGAGTTCGGGGTCAGTTCCCAGCTGCCGAACTTAAAGAATATATTACCCATCTTCACAGGCTTGGCTACCGAACTCAACATAAAGTTTTGTTGGTAAGTATGACTGTCTTCTAGTCCCGTCGTCGCAAATTGTTGTTGTTGGTTCAGATAACCTCTCGAAGTCGCCAACATCAAATAGCGCACGTTTTTATTTAGTTTGAGCTTGTAGGTGCCATCGCGACGAATCTGCGTCTTGATATTTGTGCCATCATCGCCTACTAATCGAATCACACCCTCTGCCAGCGCTTCGCCTTGGTCATCGCTAACTATTCCTTCTACCAATATCTCCATCTTTGGCAGCACAAAACTATAAATCAGGTCATAGCCTTTCTTTTGTTTGCGGTTGGAGGAGAAGTACCCATCTTCTGTTTGCCCGATGAAGCAGATACCAAAATCATCGTTTTGCGAGTTGAACGGTGCTCCCATATTGTAGATTTCCCAGGTGGTATCTACTGGTGTCGCGTAGAATATATCCAATCCACCGTAGCCAGGATGACCCTTCGAGGAGAAATACAACTTACCATCTTGTCGAATATATGGGTATAATTCATCGTCACTGGTATTGATCTTCGGACCGAGATTGCTGATTTCGCCCCAAGTACTTCCGTCGGAAATGGCCATATAAATATCTTTTCCACCAAAACCGCCAGGAGCATCGCTGACAAAGTACATCGTGTCGCCAGTGGCATTGATTGTAGGGTGTCCTACTGTGATGCTACTATCGCTAAACAACTTCACTTCTTGCGCCTCGCTCCATTCGCCACTTGCGCGTTGCGAACTATAGATTTTAGCACCCAAGTCCTGTCCATTGACTGGCTTAGAATAGGTGAAATACATAGTACGACCATCGGGCGAGAAACAGCATACGCCCAATTCGGCTGGACTACTTTGTTTGCTGCCAATACTGGATTCTTCTTCCTCGCTTGGTTCGTCGCTATATAGTCCCTCGCATAGGGCAATGTCTTCCCATTGACCAGCCGCATTCTTGCGAGCTGAGTACAGATTGAACGATGCTGCACCCGTCACAGAGGATACGCGCACTTTGTTTTTGCCTTTCTTCTCCTTGTTCTCACTGCGGTTGGACGTGAAGACAATCGCATCACCATCAGCATTCAGCAATGCGGGTGCCATATTGCTCGAGCGCTTGGCATTAAATGCCTTGACGGGATTAACTTCATAGCGACTCTTCTGTTTCTTCCATTCCTCCATTTGCATACAGGAGTATTTACCTGCCTGTGCTACATAATTGTCAGGGTAAGAGTGCAAGTAAATATCATATTGTTTGATTGCCTCTTTGTATTTTCCTTGATAATGCAAGGTTTGGGCATAGCGAAGATAGACTATGGAATCCGTATGAAAATACATATAGCGAATCGCATTCTTGTAGGCAGTAGAGGCCTTTGTGTTGTTCAAAATACGGTTACATTCGCCTTGTTGGAAGGCAACGTATGCTTTCAATGGCTTGTCTTTAGAGGATACATTGCGGTACAGCTGACGATATTGCTCACCAGCCTCGTAGTATTCGCCAATGGCAAATCGTTTGTCAGCGCGCTTGATGCGTGCAGACAGGCTACACGAAGTCAAACACACTAGCACGAGGCACGAAATCAATATGATGCGTGTTGTTTTCATTTCTAATCGTTAATCTTTAATTTTTGTTTCTTTCTTGCTTCTCGATCTTGCGAGGTAGCGCAATGAATACCGTCCTCGCGCATGCGCGCGTTATTAGATATGTGTTCGCTGCGAAACTGTCCATCTTTACGCAGGAGTACCCCAACGGATAACAATAATACTGCTATTCCGATGGCCAAAATGGTGATTAGGATTATTTTCATACCAATGAATTGCGCTAATTAACGTGCAAAGGTACAAAAAAAAGGTGAAATATGAAAGAAAATGAAGATTTTTTGCATTTTTTTTTCAAAATATTTGGTCATATCAAAAAAAAGCAGTACCTTTGCACCCGCTTTCGAAAAGGAAGTGTGCGGGATGTAGTTCAGCCCGGTTAGAATGCCTGCTTTGGGAGCAGGAGGTCGTGAGTTCGAATCTCGCCATCCCGACTAACCAACAAGAGAGACTCTAACGAGTCTCTCTTCTTTTTTTTCTTTCCACACCCTACACTCCACCCCCTACACCCTACACTGGTCTTTGGATCTTCGACAATTTAGTTGAAAACTGTTGCATTAACTTAAGATTCAGCGCACGAGCATAGCGAGGAGCGGTGGTAATTTATTACGGAGTACTGTGTAAGCCTCCCTTCAGGGAGGTTGGGAGGGTCAAAGATTTATTTAGATTTCTCGCGCTTTGCGCGTAGGAGCTTCCATCTTTTTCAACTAATTTGTCGAAGAACCCTGTGTCTTTCCCTTGTTAATTACGTACCATATACGTAGGATATACGTAACATATACGTAAGATATACGTAAGATATACCTGTTAATAAGCAGAGAACACCGAACATTCTTCAAACTATCACGCTACCGCCCGCGAGTATTTTCCGTACTTTAAACAAAAAAATGTTTAATTTTGCGATTTTGTTTGGCGGATTGTAAATAATTTTGTATCTTTGCAGTCCGATTCGAAGAAAACGGTTAAGACACTCTTTTGATGAAGCAAATGTTTGCAAATATCGCCGATTATTTTTACACTTCACAGGTGTAATGGCGGAGTAGTATAGGTGAAATGGTAGATAAAATAAAATCTATCATTTCATTTTTTTATTCATCAAACGGTATATATAAGATGGTATAGTGAAACGAAGTTAAACAGCAATAAGTAATAAAATGCCCACACCCCAGTTTATAAATAGAACAAGCATGTTGGCTGATTCTGACTACGTCCAATGGTTGTCAGAACTCAAGCAACGCTATCGCCAGAGCCAAGCGAAAGCTGCCGTACATGTCAATCATGGCATGTTGGAGTTCTATTGGTCATTGGGTAGAGATATTGTTGCGCTCAAAGCAGAAAGCAAGTGGGGAAGTAATATTTTGCAACAACTCAGTGCTGATTTAAAGGAGGCTTTTCCAAAGCAGACAGGTTTCTCATATACAAACATCAAGTATATGAGACAATGGTATTCCTTTTATTATGAGCAGATTACAAATCGCCAACAACCTGTTGGCGAAATGGAAAACCAAAATCGTCAGCAGCCTGCTGACGAAATGGTGATGCCTGATAAATTTGCTTTTGTACCTTGGGGACATCATATAGAACTCATTTGCAAACCCCTTGGGGTTGCCACCTATCAATTAGAAGAGGTGGTAGAGCGCACGGTGAGAGAAATTGAAGCGCAAACTCAAATACAAGAACAAAAAACAAATTAACAACAATTTATATTAATTAACTTTATTTATTAACAAAAAAATCAAAAAATTATGAAGAAATTATCTTTCTTTTTAATGGCGATGTTCCTCACACTCTGTGTGACGAATGCGTGGGCAGCTGATAGTACTGTCAAATTTGGTACTGATTGGAATGCCGTCTTTGGAACCAGTTATAATGGCACCTTTAATCCTTCAAAGAATGCATTAACATTGACTGGAACAATCGATGCTGTTACGTTAACAGCAAAAAATGGTACCTCTACAAACGGTTATGTTAAAACAGGTGATTGGCGTTTGTATAACGGATACACCCTTACTATCGCAGTTCAAGAGGGTAATGCTATTTCTAATATTACTGCCAAAAAAGGTGGTAAAACAATTACAGGAATCACGGCTAATGAGGGTAATCTTGAAATTCCAAGTGGTGGCGCTTCTATGACGTGGACTGGCAATACTAATGAAGTCGTTTTTAGTATTTCTGCAACAATGGGCTTTTCCGAAATATCGGTAACCTATTCCGCTACAGGAAGTACATCAAAAGAAACAACTTCTCTTACGTGGTCTGCTGACGCATATGCAGCAACAATTGGTGCAGAAAACACTTTCCCAACTTTAACAACAGATCCTGTTGATTTAGAGGGTGTTACATATTCTAGTTCTAATGTGGCTGCTGCGACTATCGCTGCTGATGGAACAATTACACTTGTTGCTCCTGGAACAACAAATATCACTGCATCATTTGCAGGAAATGAAACGCACTATGCTGCGACAGCTGCTTCGTATAAACTTACCGTGAAAAATTCGTTGGAGAATGCAGTACCATATGAATTACATACAGGTAATCTAGTGGAAGGTGATTATGTGGTTTTTTATGCCAACAATGGTATGAAAGCACAGGTTGTATCTAATCGCTTATCATATACTGAATATATCCCAGAAGCAGATGTTATTTATGATCCATCTGCGGATGATGTATGGCATATCTCAAAAAATGGTGATTATTGGACCCTCTATAATGCAGCTACAGCCAAGTACGCAGCTGGTAATGGTACCAAGAATCAAGCTGCATTAGTTGACAATGTAGGTGATGCTGCTTTGTGGACAGCTACAATGACTGATGGTACATTTGAGTTTGTCAATAAAAAGAATAATGACGCATCTGTAAATAAAAATCTTCGTTATAATGCGGGTTATGGTTTTGCTTGTTACGGAACCAGTACAGGTGGTGCATTATCATTGTATAAGAAAGTAGTTGCAAATGATGCAGTTACATCTCCTATAATTTCTGGTAATGCAGAGTTTGTGGAATCTACAGAAGTTACCATCGTTGCTGAAGATGGTTTGAAAGTTTATTATACTCTCGATGGTACAGATCCTACTAATGCAAGTACCGAGTATACCGCTCCATTTGAGTTGACCGCTACTACTACTGTTAAAGCAGTTGCATACTACGGCGAAAATGCAAGTGAGGTTGTAAGCAAAACATTCAAAAAGCTCCAAGTTCTTACTTGCGAAGAAGCGGCTGATGCTTGTACATCAACTGAATCTGCTGATAAGTATGTTATTCGTGGTTATGTAACTAATATTGCGTCTGCATGGTCTGATCAATATAATAACACCTCTTTCTGGATGGCAGATACCAAGAATGGTGGCAAAGTATTCGAGGCGTTCCGTGCAACACCTGTTGTTGCGGCTGATAAGTCGGTAAAAGTTGGCGATTATGTTGAGGTAATTGGTAATTTAGTTCTTTACGGAACCACTCCAGAAACTGTAGCTGGTGGTACTTATACCATCATTCCTGCTCCAGTAGTTAACCACACTATCACCGTTTCTGCTAACCCTGCTGAGGCTGGTACTGTAACTGGTGGCGGCGAGTTCGAGGAGACTGACAAGATCACCGTTGAGGCTGTTGCTAACGAAGGTTACGAGTTTGTTAACTGGACAGAAAACGAGGTAGAGGTTTCTGATGATGCTGAATATACTTTCGAAGTGCTCGCAGACCGCAACCTCGTAGCTAACTTTAAGGTTGCTGAGCCAGTGATCGAGTGGATAGAAATGGAACTCGAGATAGCTAACTTGACTACAGAGGTAATGGAAGTAGGAGACAAGAAGTATTTGCAACTTAATGGTCGTAACGATATGGAGGATGCTGATGTAACGCTCTTCCTCAATGACTATGCTGATGCAGATGGCGACTATGTAGTTAATACTGAAACTGCATATCTAACCTATGGTGGCCTTGAGTTGACCGTTATCGAAGGTGTTATGACTCAAACTACTGATGTAGAGAAGGGTGCTATCTATACTGGTACTGTTCGCGCTTCTGTGACAGACGAAGAGGAAGGTGGTACAATGTATCTTGAGTTCGCCCTCACTATGTATTCTGCTCCTGCTACTGTACTCGTACTCACCGACGCAATCGTGGCAATTAACGAGGAGTTAGGTACCCTCACATTTAATGTTGCAACTGAAGAAGGTGGCTACTATGCTGAACTTGCAGGCTATACTGGTCCTGGCGTACACGAAGGTCCACAAATCTGTTTGCTTGAAACTCCAGAGGCTGTAGCATTTGCTAACTATGTTGAGACTTCTGTAGTTGACGGCGTAATCACATTGACTGGTGAGTTCACCAGCTTCATGGGTGCTAAGTTCGACCTCACTATTTCTGGTAAATTGCCAGTTGTAGAGCCAGAGGTTATCGAATACGTATTGAACGGTGGTGAGTTCCCTGCAGTAGTTGTTCCTACTAACGCTGAACTCTGGGAAGCATTCAAGCCATACTACAACACTTACTATGGTTTGAATCGTGCTGATCAAGCTATCGACAAAGTTTCTACTTTTGCTAGCGCATACATGCAAAAGATTATGACCGATGAGGCATCTGAGTACAAATGGTTGGGTGACTACGTATTGTCAGTAGCAACTGCTGCTGGTGTAACATTGAGCACCGATATGGCTGCTGCTAACGAGAGCGGCTGGCGTTGGGCTGTTCACGCATTCTTCAATGCTAACGCTGGTCAATACGGTGCTACAGGTATCGACTTCACCGAGGCTGGAAAGCCAGAGGTATGGGGTGCTGCTTATGAGGCAGAGTACGGCGTGGTATTGCCAACTGAGCCAGTAACTGAGGACTATGTATTGCCAACTCCAGTGAAAGAGGGTTACACCTTCGTTGGTTGGTATGATAATGCAGAGGGTATAGGTGAAGCTTACACCGTAATTCCTGCAGGTTGGGCTGGTACTCTCTATGCTATCTGGAAACAAAGTCCTGCTACTGCTCTTGAGAACATCGCTGTTGAGGGTAAAGCAGTTAAGGCTATCATCAATGGCCAACTCGTTATCATCAAGAACGGCGTTCAATACAACGCTCAAGGTCAAGTGGTAAAATAAGAAGTTAGACGTTAGACCGCTTCGCTGTTAGAAGTTAGACTAACGAGTATAAAAAATGGGCTTCCTCGTAAGAGGGTGCCCATTTTTATTACTTGCCTCTACACTTTACACGTTACACCATAAACTAAAAACTATAAACTTTCAACTAAAATTTGCGTATCTCGCAAATTTTTACTACCTTTGTACGCAAAATAGAATTCATAATTCAAAATTCATAATTCATAATTCTTAATTAACATATATGCTTATTTCACAACGTATTGCAGCACTTGAAGAATCAGCAACTTTGCAAGTAGCTGCGCTGTGCCAACAACTCCGTGCAGAAGGAGTAGATGTGATTGGTCTTTCATTGGGAGAGCCTGATTTCCCAGCCCCAGCACATGTCAAACAAGCGGCCATCGATGCTATCAACAATGATATCTCACACTATGGACCTACACCAGGTTTCCCTGCTCTGCGTCAAGCAATAGCTGAAACCATCAACAAGGACTTGGCTCCTTATCATGTGCGTCCGTATAATGCCAACGAGATTGTAGTGTCTGTAGGAGCTAAGCAAGCTATCTGCAATGCTATCGAAGCATTGATTGGTCCTGGCGATGAGGTCATTATGCCTACACCATGTTGGGTGAGCTACGTGGAGATGGTGAAGATTGCGCAAGGTAAGAGTGTATTGGTCAAAACTACGATGGACAACAATTTCTGCCTTACTGCTGAGCAACTCGAGGCTACCATCACTCCTAATACCAAGCTCCTCATGCTCTGCTCGCCTAATAACCCTACGGGCTCTGTCTATACGTTGGAGAATTTGAAGGCTTTAGTGGAAGTGCTGAAGCGCCACCCACAAGTGGTAGTACTTGCAGATGAGATCTACCAACACATCCTCTATACAGGCAAGCACGAGACTTTGGCACAGTTCCCAGAGTTGGAAGACCGCCTCATCATTATCAATGGTGTGAGCAAAGCATACGCCATGACGGGCTATCGTATTGGTTGGTTAGCAAGCCACGACAAAGACTTGATTACTGCGGTAAAACGCTTGCAAGGACAAGTCATCAGCTGTGCCACTACCATCGCGCAAAAAGCAGCAGAGGCTGCATACACTGGCTCACAAGATTGCGTAGAAGAGATGCGTCAAGCCTTCCACCGCCGTCGCGACTTGATTGTAGGTTTAGCAAAGGATATCCCTGGCATGAAGGTACTTGAGCCACAAGGTGCGTTCTATCTCTTCCCAGATGTGACAGCCTTCTTTGGTAAGCAATACAACGGACAAACCATCCACAACGCTGACGAGTTGGTCACTTACCTCTTGCAAGAGGCACACGTGGCATGTGTATCGGGTAGTGCTTTTGGTGAAGACAACTGCATTCGCTTCTCCTATGCTACCAGCGAGGATCTTATCATCGAAGCCATGCGCCGCATGAAAGAGGCATTGGCAAAACTCGTTTAAGGTACCACTCGCCCAAAGGGCGCATCACCTCACAAAGTGACATTACCTCGCGCAAGCGCGACACAACATAAAAAAGGAACCATCACTGGTTCCTTTTTTTATCTATTCACCGCTTTTACGCGATAGCCTGCCGTTCGGAGTTGAGCCAGCAAACCATCTTCGCCACCTAAATAAATAGCATTGAGCGTGATAAATGCCTTACCTTCACGGAGGTAGGGTGTTAATCGTTTCACCCATTGCTTATTGCGTTTGGCATATACTTGATAATCCGAGTAGGATAGTGATGTTTGGTTATCAGGTCCTTTGACAAAATACGCCATATCTGCCAAACGACCATATTTATACATGGCAACCAACTCTCGCTCAAAACGTACTTCATGTTCGGGATACTCCACCACTTTCAGCAGCTCCTCGCATTGCCAATGAAATGGCTCACGGTCAAAGAGCATATACATCGTTTCGCCTATGTCGTCTAATCCATAAACAGGAACCTCATTTTGTGCTGCCACTTTCTCAAAGAAAGTCTCCATCGATCGCTCCTCATCGTACTTAAGCCATGCTTTCATCAATTCGTTGCGATACATCTCTGCAAGATACGAAGGCTTCATCCTGCCCAGTTTATCTAATCCCATACCTAAATTAATGCGAAGAGCCTCGTCTATCTCCCGATATTGCTCATCGCTATAAAAGCTGCGCAGTTGTACCGAATCGGGTAGGAGGGCAGCTTGTCGCAATGCTGCAATGGCTTCATAGTCCTGCATAGCAAATTCGGTAATCACTTTGTTGCATTCAGCATAGCATTTGAAGGCATTGGGGATGGTGTCAATAAACTGCATATCCACCATGCGATTAGTTGCCAAAATATAGGAAGGTGCAGCTGCCGAGTTACCCGATATACGGTAAAGCACTTGAGCATTACCCCAACAGATAGATAGCCACCAACTACCAAGAAAGATCAATATGACACGATATAATTGCATTATTTGTACAAATTGAGCGCAAAGGTACGGAAAAATTTATAAATATGCAATAGCAGGTCAATAAAATGATTATTTTCTGATTATGTAGTATGTAGATGTGAGAATCTGGTGAAATCAATGATTACACCAGATTCTTAACCAATTCGAATAATTTGTAAGGCATATAGCGGAAAGGCATATCTACCCATGTTGGGGTCTTGATGACTGCACGGCGGTGGGAGAATGCCAAGAAACTCTCCTGACCATGATACGAACCCATACCCGAGTTGCCAACACCACCAAATGGCACCTTATGGTTCACAATATGCATGATTACATCATTAATACAAGTGCCACCCGATGATGTGTGGCGGAGAATCTTCTTATCCTCTTTGCCAAAATAGTATAACGCCAATGGCTTCTCACGCTCATTTACAAACGTAATCACTTCATCTAATTGCTTAAACGTCAGCACTGGGAAGATGGGACCAAATATCTCCTCTTGCATCACTGGGGCATCGGGGCTAACATTGGTCAGAATAGTAGGAGAGAGGTAACGCTCTGCTTTATCGTAATGTCCTCCATAATAGATGGACCCCTCCGACTCCCCTTTAAGGGGATAGGTTGGCGATGAGGCTGGTAGATAACTGATGAGGCGGTCAAGGGCTTTGTCGCTAACGATACGCACAAAATGCTTTGCCTTTTGTGGATCCTTAGTGAGTAGGTGCTTCCACTCTTTGACAAGTAGTTTGAGAAATTTATCTTTTACCTCTTCGTGAATCATCAAGTAATCTGGCGCAATGCAGGTTTGTCCTGCGTTGAGGGCTTTGCCCCAAGCTACACGTTTAGCAGCCACCTTGAGGTCGGCAGACTTGTCGATGATACATGGGCTCTTGCCACCCAACTCCAAAACTACAGGGGTAAGGTGCTTAGCTGCTGCCTCCATCACCATCTTGCCCAGCGAGGGGCTACCTGTGAAGAAAATCAAATCCCAACGCTCTGCAAGCAGCATCTTATTGACTTCGCGATTGCCTTCTACAATAGCAATATACTCCTCAGGGAAAGTAGCACGAATCATCTCGGTAAGTACGCGAGATACGTTTGGCACGTATGGCGAGGGCTTGAGCATAGCTGTACATCCCGCTGAGATAGCTCCCACCAATGGATTGAGTAGCAGTTGCACGGGGTAGTTCCATGGTGCAATAATCAGCGTGTTGCCCAGTGGCTCCTTGATAATGCGACTACTGGCAGGCATAATAGCCAAAGGCGAAGACTTGCGTTCTGGTCGTGCCCAATGCGAAAGGTGGCGAAGATGGTTGCGTATCTCGCCATAGACTATGCTTAATTCGGTAAGGTATGCCTCCTCGTAAGACTTGTGAAGGTCCGTCCAAAGTGCTTCTGCGAGCGATTGTTCATATTGCTTCATCGCATGCAGCAGTTGGCGAAGCATCTGCTTGCGGAATGGCAATGCAAGGGTTGCAGCAGAATGGAAGTACTGCTTTTGTTTGGTGCGAGTAGTGGAAATATAGTTTTGCATATACTTTTGTTATTTACGACCTGTGAAGTGATCCATTGTACGATAGATACCAAAAACTGTGCCAAAGAGCCAGTCAAAAACGCGTAATGGCAGAATAGCTTGCCAAAAACGGATAAAATGATATCCAAATGGTATGCCTGCAAAGATGGTGTTGCGTTCGATAGCGCGGATAATCTTCTTGGCAGTTGGTTCTGGTTTGAGGATTGGGAACACCGAACGCACGCCTGTGAACATGCCCGTACTAATAAAATAAGGTGCCACCGTAGTGACATGCACATTGGATTTACGTTGTTGCAGCTCAATACGCATGCTCTCGCTCCATCCAATCACAGCCCACTTGCTAGCACCATAGACCGACATCTTTGGGTTGCCCAGCATACCTCCCGCTGAGGCGATATTACATATGTGTCCGCGATTGCGGCTGAGCATGTCGGGCAATACTTGCAAGGTTAGCACCATAGGTGCCACGGTATTTACCTCCATCGTGAGACGGATATCTTCTACTGTTTGGTGGTCAAATGTGTTGTTTCCACGCACGATGCCCGCACAGTTGATGAGGATATCTACACTACCGCACTCCTCCTTGACGCGTTGATATGTGGCGATAACTGCATCGCTATCAGCAATATTGACGGTGTAAGTATGAACAGTACCAAGCGTTGCGAACTCCGATTTAGTGGCGGCTAATGCCTCAGGGTTGATGTCCCATATGATTAGCGACTTAGCACCTTTCTCCAATGCAAGGCGCCCCATGATTTTTCCTATGCCTGATGCACCTCCTGTGATCAGAATATTTGTGTTTTGAAGTTTCATAATCGATTTTTTTTTAGTAAGGACATTCTATAAATTGATTTATAATTCTTACAATTATTGTGCCAAATCGGCTGCAAAGGTAGTGCATTATTTTCGAACATGTGTTCGATTTTTCTTAAAAAGTGTTGTGAGTATGAATTTTTTTTTATACCTTTGCAGCCGATTCGGAATAATTGGGAGTTGGAATAATAATTATAAATCAGTAAAAATGAAGATGTTATGGTAGAAGATCGTAGAGAAAAAATACTGCTCAAGGCACTTGAGTTGTATATGATAGAGGGGTATGCAAATGTGTCTATTACTGACTTGCAATCAGCATTGAATATGGGGCGAGGCACGTTGTACTATTATTTTAAGGACAAAGACGAACTGTTTCAAGAGGTAGTGGATGAGTTTTTGATTAAGCCCAAACAACGTGCGTTGGATAAAGTAAAGGATACTGCAACTATCCCAGAGATGATTGAGGCAATGTTGTCCTACTTGGACCAGTTGCGCGAGTTTCGTGATCAAGTGGAAAATAAAAATATCAATACCTCCAATGTGGTAATGGTGATGTACACAGCATATACACGTTTTCCAGAATTATATAAGAAAGCCCGTAAGATGTACGAACGTGAGTTGAATCTTTGGACACAAGTTATTAAAAATAGTTTGCGCGCGGGCGCGATACGCGGAGATGTACCAGTCGAAATCACAGCACATATGTTTTTGCACATCAAAGATGGCTGGGATCCAGGACGTTCGGGAGCAATGAACTTTGATATTTTCCCACAACAATACAATTATTTGTATGACTTGATAAAGAAAAATGTGTAGGTTTTCTTAAAAATACTTGTATATTTCGAAAAAAAATACTACTTTTGCGGAGAATATTGCAAAAATATAGCAGTTTCGAACGCATGTTCGAATAATTTGTTGTACCTTTGCAGACGTGTTAGGAAAAAACTAATATAAAATTAGATATATTATGGAATTGAAACATTATCTGGAGTATCTCCAGAAGACCATGACCAACAAATGGAATGCGTTGGCAATGAAGGACTTGGATGGTGATACATCCTACACCTATGGTGAGTTGGCAAACGAGATTGCACGTTTGCACGTGACTTTCCGTGAATTGGGTATTAAGGAAGGAGATAAGATAGCGCTTTGCGGTCGTAACTGCGCCAATTGGGGTTTGATATTCTTAGCAATTGAGACTTATAAGGCTGTAGCTGTCAGCATCTTACCTGATTTTACAGGTGAAGGCATACATGCGTTGGTTAATCACTCTGAGGCAAAATTGCTGTATTGTGGACCAAACGTGCTCCGTAAGATTGATGCAAAAGAGATGCCAGGTTTGACAGCCTTGGTATTCATGGATGATTTCAGTCTGAAGCATGCTGCTACAGAAGATGTTGAGAAAACCTATGCTGCTGTGGATGAGGCATTTAAGAAAGAGTGGCCAAATGGTGTAACTGCACAGGATTTGAATTATCCTACTGATAATGCTGATGAATTAGCGTTGATTAACTATACATCTGGTTCTACGGGTAATCCTAAGGGTGTGATGTTGAGCCACAAGAACTTGAGCGGAAACATTGACTTTGCTGTGAAAGAGATTCCTCATCAAGAAGGTGATAAGGTACTTTCAATGTTGCCAATCGCACACATGTTCGGTTTGATGTATGAATTCCTCTATCAAGTGT
Organism: Paludibacteraceae bacterium; assembly: GCA_017546705.1. Classification (GTDB taxonomy): domain Bacteria; phylum Bacteroidota; class Bacteroidia; order Bacteroidales; family Paludibacteraceae; genus Colicola. The sequence goes on along the minus strand of JAFYSB010000063.1, from coordinate 6,729 downwards.
GCGACGGCGCAGAGGTGTATTTCTTGACCAAAGCCCCAACTCCAACCACATTGATGAAAGCGTTTGCACAAGTGCATCCGTTCATGATTCTCACTGTACCTTTGGTCATTGAGAAAATCATCAAAGGCAAAGTGTTGCCTATCATCAACAAACCTGTGATGAAGGTGCTTTGGAATACTCCTGGTATCAAGAATTTATTACACAAGAAGGTGAGCAACACCCTGTTGCAAGCATTTGGTGGTAATTTGCGTTTCTTGATTATTGGTGGTGCCGCTTTGAATGAAGAGGTAGAGAAATGCATGCATGATATGCACTTCCCATATTGCGTGGGCTATGGTATGACCGAGTGCGCTCCGCTGATTACATATGAGAATTGGAAGAAATACCTCTATCGCTCTTGTGGAAAGGGTATTATAGGTATGGAACTGCGTATTGATAGCGAAGATCCTGCAAAGAAAGAAGGTGAGTTGCAAGTGCATGGCGTAAACGTGATGATGGGCTATTATAAGAATGAGCAAGCTACCAAAGAAACCTTCACAGAAGATGGATGGATGCGTACGGGTGACCTTGGTATCATTGATAAGCATGGTAATCTCTTCCTGCGCGGACGTAGCAAGAATATGTTGCTTGGCCCAAGCGGACAGAATATCTACCCAGAGGAGATTGAAGATAAGTTGAATAGTTTGCCATTGGTATTAGAGTCTGTGGTAGTACAACGCGACCAAAAATTAGTAGCATTGGTTTACCCAGATAATTCCGATGCTGGTAAGAAACTGCTTGCAGGAAGAAATATCTTTGACGTGATGGAGGAGAACCGCAAAGAACTCAACAAACAAATTCCTCAATATAGCCAAGTGACTGCTATTGAGGTGGTTGAAAAAGAGTTTGAGAAGACTCCTAAACGCAGCATCAAACGCTTCCTATATAGTTAATTTTAAATTAAAATAAATCTAAAAAATGCGCATGCCATTTGTGTATGTGCATTTTTTTGTGTACCTTTGTAGTCTCAAATGAAATCACTCAACTCACAGATACTCCGCCTCGCTATTCCTAGTATTTTGGCGAATATCACCATCCCATTAGTGGGACTGGTGGATACGGCTATTGTGGGACATATCGCTAATGCTACTGCGATTGGCGGTATTGCAATCGGTACAATGCTATTCGATCTGCTTTATTGGAATTTCGGCTTTTTGCGTGTGGGCACTAGCGGTATGACGGCGCAAGCTTTTGGGCGTGAGGATAGGGTAGAATGTGCGCGATTATTAAGTCAGAGTGTAGGTATAGCATTGATTGGGGCTGCGTTGATTTGGTTGATTCAGTGGCTCTTTGTGAATATTGTACTCATGTTGGTGCCTTGTTCTGCAGAGGTAGCCACCTTTGCACGCGAGTACTTTTTTATTCGTATATGGGCTGCGCCTGCTACCTTGTCGCTCATGGCATTCAAAGGCTGGTTTATAGGTATGCAAGATACTGTAAGTCCAATGATTACCGACATCGTAGTAAATGTGGTCAATATGGTGGTCAGCTATGTGTTGGCAATCTATACCCCAATGGGGGCATTGGGAGTAGCGCTGGGTACGGTTACTGCACAATTTACAGGGTTGATAGTAGCGTTGATATTGCTATTGGCTAAATATCGTCATCTTTGGAAGGGACTATCGCCGCTACGCTTAGCGATGGATGGACAAGGTATGCGCCGATTACTTTCGCTCAATGGCAATCTCTTTATCCGTTCGCTATGTTTTATGGTAGTATATGTGGGTTTTACATCGTTAGCATCTAAATATGGTGATGTGGAATTGGCTGTTAGCACTATCATGATGAAGCTCTTTATGCTATTCTCCTATTTCGTAGATGGCTTTGCCTATGCGGGAGAAGCATTGGTGGGAAAAGAATTTGGGTGTCGAGAAATGGAAAGTAAAGATTGGAATTCGGATATAGGTAGGGTGGTACGTTTGCTATTCGCTTGGTCGCTTGGGGTAGGGGTGCTCTTTACTCTACTATTTGCCATATGGTCAGAGCCGTTCTACCACGCAATGACCTCTGATACCATCGTGCTTTCGCGTTTGGAAGATTATACTGCATGGCTCATTGCCATGCCGATTGTCTCCACGTTGGCTTTTATGTGGGATGGCGTCTATGCGGGTGCTACGGCAGGCAAGCAGATTCGCAATGGCATGATCTATGCTGCATTGGCATTTGTTATGGGCTATCTGATTACATATCAATACGTTGACGTGCTATCGATCTATATCGCATACTTCGCACATCTTGCTGCAAGGGTGCTATACCTCACCTTGGCCTGGAAACATACCCTCGCTCATTTTAATATAAAATAGTATGATTAAGAAACTCGAAAATAGAAAATGGAAGGTGCTCAAGAGCACTCCTTTGCTGAATTGTGGTCCTTGGTTGAATATCCGTCAAGAGTTGGTGGAATTGCCTTCTGGTGCGCAGATTCCCACATGGTTTGTTATGCATTTTCCTAATTGGATCAACGTGATTGCTATCACACGAGATGGACAATTCGTCATAGAAGATCAATACCGCCATGCGTTGGGAGAGACACACTACGAGTTGGTAGCTGGTGTGATTGATGAGGGCGAGACTCCTCTGCAAGCTGCGCAACGCGAACTTAGCGAAGAAACAGGTTTTGGCGGAGGAGAGTGGCAACTATTTATGACGCTTTCGCCCAATCCTACCAATCATACCAATCTTAGTTATACTTTTCTTGCTACAGGAGTGGAGAAACTCACCGAGCAACATCAAGAGCGCACCGAAGATATCCGTGTACATCTATTTGAACGTGAAGAAGTTATGGAGTTGCTTCAAGCAGGCGAGTTTGTGCAGGCATTGCATGCTGCACCGCTCTGGAAGTATTTCGCAGAACATCCTAAGAAGGATAAGATAGATTGAAATTAGTTAGATGGTTGAGGTTGCTTATCCCTCATATAAATAAAAATACAAGCTCTCCTTATTTATATATGGTGGGAAAAATACGACAAAAGATATAAACTAAACAAAAAAATACAAAAAAATACATTTTTCTTATCGTTTTCTTTTGTAAATCAAAAAATTATTAGTACCTTTGCACCCGATTTCGGTTTTCGGAGCGTTTTTTTGATTTTTAAGACTCGAAAAGTATAACTCATTAAATATAAAATTATTATGACAAAAGCAGAACTCGTTAATGAAATTGCAATTCAAACTGGTTATGATAAGACTACTATCATGAACGTAGTTGAAGCTGCAATGAATAACATCAAGAAAACTGTAGCAAATGGTGAGGCAGTATACCTCCGTGGTTTCGGTAGCTTCGGTACCAAGACCCGTGCTGCAAAAGTAGCTCGTAACATTACAAAGAACGAATCTATCCTTGTCCCAGAGCACAAGATTCCTTCTTTCAAGCCAGCTGATAGCTTCGCAGAACTTTTAAAATAATCTATTAATACATTACAATTATGCCAAACGGTAAGAAACACAAAAGACATAAGATGTCTACCCACAAACGTAAAAAACGTTTGCGCAAGAATCGTCATAAGCATAAGTAAGCTTTGATGTTTCACTAACGCTTTGTGGTTCATACCTATTTGGGCGCAAATAGGTTGCCACGAAGCATTTTTTTTAACAAGGGGGCAAGTGAGTCCCTACTAAATTTTATTGACATATGAAAAGCGAATTGATTGTGGATGTTACCCCACAAGAGATTGCTATTGCGCTTACTGAGAACGACCGACTTATGGAGGTCAATCGCGAAAAAAGAGGGGTTGATACCTTTGCCGTAGGTAATATCTACTACGGTCGTGTGAAGAAAATCATGCCAGCGCTCAATGCAGCTTTTGTGGATGTAGGACATGAGAAAGAAGCTTTTCTGCACTACCTTGATTTAGGAACAGAGTTTCTCACGCAGCAGAAGTACATTACCAAATTAGTCTCCGATCGTCGTAGGATACCCGAAATACACAAGATTGAGCATCAGCCTGCTTGTGGCAAAGAGGGACAGATTGCTGACTATCTAAAAGTAGGGGACACCATTTTGGTTCAAGTTACCAAGGAACCCATCAACTCCAAGGGACCAAGACTCTCTGCCGAAATATCCATCACAGGGCGCAATTTCGTGCTTATTCCTTTTATAGATAAGGTGATGGTAAGCAGCAAAATCAGCCGACAAGCTGAGAAAGGACGACTCAAGCAACTCGTACAATCCATCAAACCAAAAGGATTTGGAGTGATTGTGCGCACTGTGGCAGAGGACAAGCGTGTGGCTGAACTTGACAACGAATTACGAGTACTAATCCAACGTTGGGAAGACTGCGTTGCTACATTGCAAAAGAAGGAACCTGTTGCACTAATCAGCGAAGAGCTTGGGCGAACCATTGGTATCATACGTGATATACTCTCACCTAATTTTGAGAGCATTCACGTCAATGACAAGGAGGTTTATCAAGAGATTAAACAATACCTTGACCTCATTGCTCCAGAAGCCTCGAAGATCGTCAAACTTTATAGCGGTGAACAGCCGATTTTCGATAAGTTTGATATCACTCGACAAATGAAAACTGGACTTGGTCGCACCGTTGGATTCAAAAAAGGTGGATACCTTGTTATGGATCGTACCGAAGCACTCTTTTCCATTGATGTGAATAGTGGTAGCAAAAAACTATTCGAAGATCAAGAGCAGAATGCATTTCATTTCAATATGCTCGCAGCAGATGAAATTGTACATCAACTCCGATTGCGAGACATAGGTGGAATCATTGTGATTGATTTCATTGATATGGACGATAAAGACAATCAGCAAGCACTCTACGAACATATGCGTGAGCTGATGGAACATGATAGAGCTAAACACAATGTGTTACCGCTCTCTAAATTTGGATTGATGCAAATCACTAGACAACGCGTGCGCCCCGCGGTGGAAGTGAATGTCACAGAAGTTTGCCCTACTTGTATGGGAAAAGGTAAAATTCAATCTTCGGTGTTATTTACTGAACAAGTAGAAGAGCAAATCCAAAATATGAAGGCTTCGTATGGCCGAGGAATCAGACTGCATCTACACCCTTATGTATATGCATACGTGGAAAAGGGGAGATGGAAAAGTCTCAAAACAAAATGGAGATTCAAATACGGAGTCCATACCATTGAAAATCAAAATTTGGGAATGCTGGAAACAAAGTTCTACGATAAAAAAGGAAATCTCTTGGAACTAACGAACAGCAATGAAGAAACTTCGAAAGCAGAAAAGTAAAAGAAAAAATCACCTAAAATTTTAGGTGATTTTTTCTTTTTTCTCCTCTTCTCTTGCTCGTCTGCAAAAAAAAGTGTAACTTTGCAGGCTAAAACAGGAAAACTTTTATATTACAATATTATGAAACGAATTGTATTATCTATTTTGTGTGCTATTTTCACACTTTCTCTAGTCGCGAAATCTGTTACTCCAGCGACCTCTTTGCCTACCTATTATAAGGATATAAATGGCAAATCAGGCAAATCACTCTTTGATGCCGTACATGTGGTGGCAAAAGTGGGATATTCTTCCTTGGGCTATAGCGGATTATGGACAGCCTACAAGACTACTGATCTTCGTGATAATGGTAAGATATGGGATATGTATAGCGACTGTAGTTGGACTGCGGGTTCAAACCAATGTGGTAGTTATAGTAATGAGTGTGATTGCTATAATCGCGAGCACTCTATTCCTAAATCATGGTTTGGCGGTTCCGAGAGTGGTCCTGGTTGCGATATTTTCCATCTTGTACCTACAGATGGTAAGGTGAATGGTATGCGTAGCAATTATGCTTTTGGTGAGGTGTCAAGTGCAAGTTATACATTTGATGGTGCTAAGTTAGGTAGCTCTAAGAGTATTACTATCACGAATGGAAACACTATTGCTGGCAATGAGAGTACTGTTATTTCATGTTCTGCTAATAAAGTGTTTGAGCCTCGCGACGAATACAAAGGTGACTTTGCTCGTGGTTATTTCGGCGCTATGATTAGATGGGCTGGAGATCACCAATCATTTACAGATGGTGATGGAGGCAAGATTTTCTCGTCTAGTTATGCCGCAGGCTCTTTTGGATTGACCAAATATGGTGTGGCATTGCTTATGAAATGGCACCGCCAAGATCCTGTTTCAAAAAAGGAAATAGATCGTAATAACGGTATTCAACAAACACAGGGCAATCGCAATCCATTCATCGACTATCCTTACTTGGCGGAGTATATTTGGGGTGAGAAGGCTGGAGAAACACTCTATCTTGATGATATTATGACTGCCTACGATGCTGATTTTGTATTGGGCGAGAGTGATGGTAGCCGCGAAGATGTGGTACACACCCCTGTATTGAGCGTAAGCAATACCACAGTGAACTTCCCAAGTGTGTTGGTGGACGAGGAGTCTTCCGTTAGTATCAAGGTAACGGGTGTGTATCTTACCTCCAGTGTCACCCTTACTATCTCAGGCGAGGATGCTGATATGTTTGAGACATCATGTTCCTCGCTCACTATCAATGAGGCAAATAGCAGCATAACCCAAAATAATGTAATTCTCACCTATGTTCCTACCGAAAAGGGGCAACATACTGCAACTCTTCAAATAGCGTCTCAAGGTGCAGAAACACTCACCGTAAAGCTCTATGGTGCTTGCAACGCAGCATGCCAAGTCACATGGATGGTTAATGGCGAAGAATATACTGCAGGCAATCCTACTACTTCATTGGCTGCGGG
>JAFYSB010000062.1 GCA_017546705.1 Paludibacteraceae bacterium | reverse complement strand
CTCCAAGAGATTGGTCGCGAGCCATTGATTTCGGTTGATCGTGAGGTGGAGTTGGCTGGTCGTATCCGCAATGGCGATAGAGCTGCCCTTGAGGAATTAACACGCGCCAATCTACGCTTCGTTGTCTCTGTAGCAAAACAGTATCAAAATCAAGGATTGAGCCTTCCTGACCTGATTGACGAAGGCAACCTTGGGCTTATCAAAGCAGCAGAAAAATTCGATGAGACACGCGGCTTCAAGTTCATCTCATATGCCGTATGGTGGATTCGTCAGTCCATCCTACAAGCTCTTGCAGAGCAAGCACGTATCGTGCGCCTGCCACTGAACCAAGTAGGTTCGCTCAACAAAATCAACAAGGCTTACCAACGCTTTGAGCAAGAGCATGAGCGTAAGCCAAGTGCTGAGGAGTTGGCTGAAATCTTAGACATTCCTGTGGATAAGATTGCCGATACACTCAAGATGTCAGGACGTCAAGTCAGTGTAGATGCCCCATTCGTAGAAGGCGAGGACAATAGCCTTATCGACGTGATGGTTAACGAAGACTCTCCTAATGCCGACTACAAACTGATCAACGAATCGCTTTCCAGAGAGATTGATCGTGCACTGGAACAACTCACTCCCCGCGAAGCGGATATCTTGCGCAGTTTCTTCGGAATTGGTGTTCCAGAGAAAACATTGGAAGAGATTGGCATCGAATTGGATCTCACACGCGAGCGTGTGCGACAAATTAAAGAGAAGGCTATTAAGAAACTTAAACACAGCTCACGAAGCAGTATCTTAAAGACATATCTCGGATAATTTTGATGACAAATAAAAACAAATAGGGTGTGCTGATGCACACCCTATTGCTTTATATATCACCATGTTATTTGATTGGCTTTGCAGTGCTATTCAACAAGCAAAGCATACCTACAAACGTGAGTAGCGCATTCAAGATTAAGCGCTCGTGAGAGAATACATAGCCGTTAAACCATACGGCTGAATTGACATCAATAATCCATGTGATTACAGGCGCAGCTATCACTACCAATGGAATCCAACGGTCGCGTACTTGCTGCTTGGTAAAGATACCAAAACAGAACATACCCAACAATGGACCATAGGTGTAACTAGCAACTTTATATACGGTTTGAATCACCGAATCATCATTCAATAGGTGGATGACATAGATACAAGCAGCCATCAGTATAGCCATGCCTATGTGCACTATGGTGCGTACTTTGGTAAGGTTGTCGGCCTTCTCCTTGTTGAGAATATCCACCGTGAACGAGGTTGTTAGTGCCGTCAAGGCTCCACCCGCTGCGGAATATGCCGCTGCGATAAAACCGATAATAAAGAGGATACCCACAATCACAGGGAAGTAGTTGCCCGTAGCCAAGAATGGGAATACCTCGTCGCCCTTGAGATGAGCTACTTCGGCAACACCCGTTTGAGCAGCATAGGTATAGAGCAAATAACCCAAGAAGAGGAAGAGACCAATCACTACGATTTGCATGAGTGCACCTACGATGAGGTTCTTTTGACTCTCGCGTGGGTTCTTGCATGAGAGTGTTCGCTGCATGAGGTCTTGGTCAAGGCCAGTGGTAGCAATCACGAGGAAGACACCCGCCAGGAATTGTTTCCAGAAGTAGTTACCGCTCTTAGGATCATCAAAGAAGAATGTGCGAGTCATATCACTTGCTCCCCAACCTTCTATATTCACGCCTGCGCGCAGAACAAAATAGATACAGAGAGCCACAGACAGGATAAGACAGCAGGTCTTGAGCAAATCTGTCCATATGAGCGACTTAACGCCCCCCTTGAAGGTGCAGAGATACACGATGAGTACGGTGATGATAGCATTTACCCAGAATGGGACAGGCACTGCCAAACGGTCGAATACCAACAACTGAAGCACTTCGCTTACCACAAACAAGCGCACACTAGCACCAAGCATCTTGCTCACAAAGAAGAGCCAAGCACCTGACTTGTAGGTATTCATGCCAAAACGCTGTTGGAGGTATTGGTAAATGGATGTGAGGTTGAGTTTGTAGTACAATGGGATAAGTACATAGGCAATCAAGAATTGACCTACGGTGAAACCAAGCACCATCTGCATATATGCCCAACCCGATGTGGCAACCATACCTGGTACACTCACAAAAGTGACACCCGAGATAGCAGCACCAATGGTGGACATGGCTACCAGTAGCCAATTGCTACTGCGGTTTCCTGAGAAAAAACCTGCATTGTCTGCCTTACGTCCTGCTAAATACGATATAAAAAACAGCAGCGCAAAATAAGCTGCAATGACTAATAAAATAGTTAATGGATTCATATATAGAAGTTAGACATTAGACCGCTGCGCTGTAAGACCGCCTACGGCTGTTAGACAAATTATTCTTCGTAGAGGAGGTATGGACGACGTTGCTCTTGGAACTTAGCGACATCTTCTTGCCAGCAAGCACGAATATCTTCCTCACTCTTACCTTGATTGATCATCTTACGCACATAATCTTGTCCTACCAACAACTCAAAGAATGGACGGAAGAAATAGTTGTCCATATTGAGGTGTTTGTAAGCATCCAATAGATAGCGCAAAGAGAAGCCTACCTTACGTGCCTCTTCTTCGGTCATACCACTGAGATCTACACCATCGCAAATGCGACCTTTTTGAGTAGATTGATTAGGCGTGAAAGTGATAGCAGGACCATATACACTTGGTTCGGTGCGAGGCGCATTGAAATTGGGGTGACCATAGCACAAGAATGGCTTATCCGTACCTCGACCTAAAGACACAGGGGTTGCCTCAAACAAGCACACAGCAGGATAGAGGTAGATAGAAAGCATGTTGCGTAGATTAGGTGAAGGCGCTACAGGCAAACGATATAACGTTTGGTGAGTATAATTTTTGCAAGGAATGACAGTCAGGTCCACTTGGAGCGAATCGTATAGCCAGTTCTCACCATTGATCATCAATGCCAGTTCACCCAAGGTCATACCATGCACCACAGGGATAGGCAATGCACCCACGCCAGATTTGTGCTTCATATCAAGGATAGGACCATCCACATAGTAACCATTAGGGTTTGGTCGGTCGAAGACGATAAACTGCTTACCTTCGTGTGCACATGCGTCCATGAGGCGAAACATCGTAATATAATAGGTATAGAAACGCAATCCTACATCTTGGATGTCGGTGATAAGTACATCAAAAGTGGCCATTGCTTCTTTAGAAGGACGGTAACTCTTACCATCATAGAGCGACAGAATAGGTATGCCTGTCTTCTCATCTACGCTACTTGCTACATGTTCGCCCTCGCGTGCAGTACCACGGAAACCATGTTCAGGAGAGAAGATAGCAGTAACATTCACACCATGCTTGAGTAACAAATCAAGCGTGTGAATAGTATCTTGTCCTTGGATAACAATGCCTGTATGATTGCTCATCAACGCGACACGTTTACCTTTGAGCAAAGGTAGATATTGTTTGGTTTGCTCTGCTCCAACTTTAACATTTTCCGCCGCAACAATAATCATTGTGCAACAGCACAAAGCCAAAAGAGAAATGATTTTTTTCATATAACTAGTTTTTGATGCCTATTGTATTACAAGTCCTTAACCAATCGTACTGCATTGCCGCCACTACGCGTGTCGTATCCAATACCTGCGCCATCGCACATAAAGAGGAAGTAACTAGCAAACTGTGGACCATATGCAGCATGTGGTGAGGAGGTCCAATACAATCCTGCCATTTGCATATATGCTAACGAAGTCCCCAATCGGAAACCAGCACAAGGCAAGAAGACAGCACCTGCAGCTTGCATCGTATTCCACTGTTCGATGGTAAAGGATTGGTACTCTTCAAAAGCAATAGCACTATACTCCTTGTCGCTGTATCCACTTTTAAAAGTAATACCATCTGGAGCAATCCAGCCATCAGGAAGGAGAATTAATCCATGTATGCCATTGATTGAACCAACTCCAATGAGTTTGGAAGCATTAGGACGCTTAGCACGTATATATTCCCACTCTGCAGACGTAAGTGTACGCCATGTATTGCCATCACCAATAGTAGCGCCCCAATCTACGAAATTACCCGCATAGAGGTCGTTATTATCCTCTAAGGTCACACCCCATGCGGTAGAAGGGTCGGTGTCTGTGCTCCAAGCAAATAAATCTATTGTATCAGCAAACGCTTGATTAACCATATTGCGTGTACCAATATAATCGTACTGATTAGCAGCAAAGAGCCAAGTATCTGCTGTAGGAATATATTGCAAGTTGCCTGGCGCAAAAGCAACCCTTTTATTGTTTGCTACAGAAAATACTCCTACATATTCTGTTTTGACTTCAAATGTAATGCTATCTATCGTAGATATATCAAATTCAATAAGTGTATCGTTGCTCCACACTTTCATTATGTTTTGGGCTGAAAGTATTGTTGCCAATAGAAACAAGATAAGCAATAAGAGACCTTTTCTCATATTATGAGTATTTTCTGTTGTTTATAATCGCAATATAGAGGCTGCCAGACGACAGCCTCTATATCTTATTTATAACTATGCATCATTTAGCTGCTGGGAATTCGACAATAACGAAACCAGCACCAGCTGCTGCTGCATACACTAATAATTTACCATTTACTACAGCAGCATTACATTGCGCAGCGCAAGCAGTAACAGTTTTGCGAGCTTCTGCTTCAATATCCAACACATCCAATGAGTAGTGATAGTTTGGCTCCCACTCAGAATCTAGATTCTCAAAGAAGAGAAAATCCGATAAAGTTTGTAATGCCGTTTGAATATCTACTTGAGTGCCTTCTGTAATATCAATCATATACAAGGCAGGACCTACACCAAGACGCTTGGTGTTATTATATGGAGATGCAAATATAAAGTAGTAACCTCCATTGTACTTCACAACATGAGGATCTACACCTGTTTGTGGTCGCAACCCCATACCAGTACTTTCAAAGAAGACATCAGTAAGTTTATTACCATCCTTGTCAATCAACCATGTAGCAGCCATATAGTGACTCGTCAACAAATAACGATCTTCATCCACTTGATTTACATAGCCGTAGTATGGGAATGTTTCTTCCAAAATGATTTCGGTAGGATTAGAAAATTCGTTGAAGTTAGCAACATCTATACGATAGATACGTTCCGCAGAAGCCTCCTGTCCGCAGAAGAACGCATAGCCATTACCATTCTCATCCAAGTTAATAGACATATTATCACCTAAACGAGGTACTACGAATGTTTCCTCACCATTCAAATCAACCAAACCTGTTCCATCCCATTCCCAAACATCGGGAGTAGCAGTTGCATCCGCATAGTGATATACTTTCAATGTATGTCCATCACCCAAAGCAGTTGCAAGGTTACATACATATATATGTCCATGGCTTAAACGACCTGCGCTAACAACAAACATATCTGTTTCTGCATTACCTATACCCTCTTTGCTTAATTCAATTGGAGAGATTGTTCCATTGAGTAAATCGCTTACTTTCAAGAGGTGATGGGTAGGAGTTGCATTGTCAGAACGAGAAACAATCAGCACATGCTCTCCATCAAAGTCCGAACCTCGAGTATTTAGAGCACCCTCTGTAAGGGTTGTAAAATCAACATATGTATTCTCTGTTGTTACAGAAAAATCATGTATAATTGGTGATGTAAGGTCTGCACCTGGTGCTGGAGCTGCTGCAAAAGTAATGTTATAGAATGATTTTCGTCCCATAAACTCTACTACCAATTGACCAGGATTATCTTTGGTTATCTTACCATCAATAGCCTCTGTAAAAGAATATGAAGCACGTGCAGGATATAGTTCAACACTTACAAAAGTAGCCTCATCAGCATCCTCCATATTTAGTGCAACGGCTAATGGTTCTGCATCAGCCAACACACGTGCATCAACATTTGTTCCATCTGCCTTTTGCATCACTAATTTGACCAATTTAGGATCTGATGTAGGATCAGTTAGATTAAGCGTTACCTGATATTCTTGCGATACAGTACCATTTACAACTTTAATTGTACCAATATATTGCTTACCATCTTCAGATGAGCCCTTACTGAAGTCATATTCTTTTTTCTCCAAACTTGCTCCTAATGAGTATTTACCATCAAATTGCAATGCTTCAACTGGTGTCTCAGCAGGAACTTCATCAAATACAACTGTAAAAGCTGTATTATCTACTTTGCCTTGACAAGTGGTATTTTTGATAGAGATATTCTTAATCAAAGCTTCACCGACTTGTTGTTCTGGTTCACTACAACCAACCATCAGCATGCTCAAGACCGCCATACTGAGGAAAAATAAATTCTTTTTCATGATTGATAATTAAAATTAGTTCTATTATTTTTATTAAGTTTACTCACAATTAGGATTACCAACCCCATTCTGTATTTTGAGACAATGTATATCCTTTGGATTTGTATAACGTAATTTGTCCCGAAGGAATAGGATTGATATAATTACGCTTAATTGGACGATTACGTTTTCCTAAAGTATTGCGCAAAATATACCCCTCTTTGGTCACAGTATCGTTGGTGAGTGGATCTACCTTACCTGCAAGGATAATTTCTTTATCCTTATTCTTATAGTCGCTTATACGAATGTATGCGCCATAGCGAATATCTGGATTACATTCATTCCACATATAATCCAACTTGCACCAACGCTTGAGGTCGTTGAGACGGAAGCCTTCCATACATAATTCCACACGTCGTTCACGACGAATTTCCCAAAGTAAAGATGGTGTGATAAGTTTACCATCGTTAGCCACTTGCTCTATCTGCAGGCGTTTAGGATCATCAAATGCTACACCGTTTATAGCAGGTTGATCACCCAACATTTGCAATGCAGGCAAGTTCACATCTGCACGCGCACGAATGAGATTGATTGACTTATCCAAATCAGCTTGTGTAAAGGTGTATTTAGACATAAGATGCAATTCATATGCAGCTTCCACATAGTTGAGCAATACCTCAGCATAGCGCACGCAAGGTGCATCGGTAGTATTCTTTTCTCTTGCCCATGTAGGATTTTTCTCTCCAGCCTTGCTATCATCCATAAACTTATTCCATGCATAGCCCGAGAGTGCATATGAGAACGGAGTAAGACTCTCTCCTTTGATACAATAATGATTGCGAATGCACATTGCAAGACGAGGGTCACGATTAGCAAAGAAGTCTTCACTCGTTTTCGCTAACCATTTCGCATTTTCAGCGTATATAGGCAAGCCGTTGGCATTCACAAAATCCTCTGCGAGGGATTTGCTCAAGCCAGCTTGTGCTTCGGTATAAGAATATGCGAGTGTAGAGTGCGCTAATAAACCATCCTCATACTGACGATACATAATAATCTCAGGATTCGTACTCAGATCTTCGCTCACAAAGAGGTTCTTATAGGATGATGCAACAGCATACTTGCCCGACTTCATTACTAATTCTGCTGCATTCTTAGCCATCGTAAGGCATTGCTCTGCAATGGCTTGATCTAAATTATGGTATTTGAGGAATGTTCCTTCGCGCAAAAGAAGTCGTGATGCCATTGCAGCTACCACATACTTATTGATCTGCAAGTTACCATCATTCGCACGCACACTATCCATCGCATATTGGAAATCTGCCATGATACAAGAATCTACAAACGTGCGTGAATCACGATCCTTGTAGAGATAATCATTATCGCTCAATGCAGGCACATGATCATACCAAGGCACATCACCATAACGGAACACGAGGTTGCTATAATAACAAGCACGGAAGAAACGCGCTACACCACGCCAGTGATTTTTGGCCGCAGCATTAGCATCAATGCGATCAATATTCTCTAATACGTAATTCGCTTTGCGGATATTAGTAAAACTCCAAGAACCATCAGCCTCAGGTATTACCAGCGGAGTCAAATCTTGTTGCTCAACATCCGAAGCAAAATCATCGTTGGATGTTTGCCCCATTAAGAATTGCCCATGTGAAGCACCAGAACCATAACCAGAGAAGATTGATGTATAGAAGCCATACATAAATGTACGAGCTTGATCTTCATTTTTCCAATACTCTGCATCTGTAAAATCATCATAAGGAGGTTGGTTGAGAAAATCCTCGCAACCAACCAAAGTGCACATCAACAGTACTGTAAGTGACAATAATAATATCTTTTTCATATTTTATTCTAAATATAAAGGATTCAACAATTAAAGTGATATTTGCAAACCGCAACTCAATTGACGAGTAAATGGATAAATACGTCCAAATCCCATCGCTCCACCATCACCAGATGAAGTAGCAGTTTCTGGATCAATAGGCAAATCACCTAATTTATCAATCTCACATACATTCTCTGCACTAAAATAAATGCGGAACTTCTCAAAATGCATTTTCTTTAACACTTTATCTGGTAAGCTATATCCCAATGTAATGTTTTTAAGACGAAGATAGCTCATATCTAACAGATAACGTGTTTGACACAAGAAGTTGAATCCAGATGCAGAATATTGTCCAGGTTGGTTGGTTTCTGCCAAACGAGGATACCAAGCATTCGTATTCTCAGGAGTCCAATAGTCAGTTTGGTGTGCATAATATGTACCCTCAGAGAAGTTCCAACCTGGAATCATCATAGATCCAGTAGCCCAGTATTGGCGCGAACCTACACCTTGGAAGAAGATGTTGAGGTCAATACCTTTCCAATCCACACCAATTTTGAAATTGTATTCATAACGTGGGGTTGCATTACCAATGCGGCTCCAATCACCATGATTCTCTACAGTCTTATCGCCCCAATTGATTTCACCATTTCCATCTAAATCCATATACTTCACATCACCTGGGCCATATTTGTATTTGTAACCGCTATTCTCAAAGTAAGTTTGTGTAGCAATACCTGGCAACAAATTTCCGTTTTCATCAAAGTCGCTTTCTTGGAAGAGACGATCGGTGGTGAAGCCCCAAATTTCACCATAAACTTTACCCTCATAATTGCTTCCATCAATCACAGAGGTTGTTTTACGAGGGTGCTTCGTAACGATAGTCAACGCATCCGACACATTGGCCGATACATTCAAGCGTAAACCATTGGAGAAACGATGGTGGTAGTCAATACCTAATTCCCAACCGTTAGTAGTCAATTGCGCAGCATTTTCATAAGGAGCTGTTGCACCAAATGTACTTGGCACTTCGCTACCACCCACCACCATACCATCATTAATACGGCGATATACATCCAAACTAACACCTAAATCGTCATTAAAGAAACGCATATCAACACCACCATTAATAGTCTTGATCGTTTCCCATGTGAATCCATCTGCCAATGCAGTTGGCATAGAGAAAGTAAGTACATTCGTCTCTCCCATAATCCAGCCACTATTGGATGATGCCATGATAGCACGGAATCGGTTATCACCAATATCTTGGTTACCAATCGAACCATAAGAAGCACGCAGTTTGAGGAAACTCCAATATGGATTAAGTACCTCCCAGAAATTCTCTTCGCTTGCAACCCATCCGATAGAACCAGAAGGGAAGAAGCCCCATTGTTGGTCGGTTGGGAAGCGAGAAGAGCCATCAAAACGACCATTCAACTCAATGAGGTAACGATTTTTATAAGCATAGTTCACGCGCGCAAAAAAGCCCATGATAGCCCACGATGTATGACTTCCATAAATAAAGTTATCACCAATAGCCAATGAAATTTCTGGTTTCGTTTGATCCAATAAGTCACGTTTCTCAGCATTGACGTAGTCCACTTCTTTATACTCAATATTCATACCACCAAACACATTCAAACTATGTGCATCGTTCCAAGTATGTTTGTAACGAAGTACAGCATTACCAGCATGGTAGTTGCGATTATATTGGTATTTATCCACTTTATTACGAGCAGTGGCAGCCCAGTTATCTACAAGTGACATGCTACCACTCCAGAAATCCCATCCACCAACAGTACCACCACGTTGAGTGATATTTTGGTTATCAAGGTTATATGTATAATCGACATCCAATGTCAAATCAGGAATACCTAAGACGAAAGTCGCGCCTACGGAAAAACGCATATAATCCTTGACATCTGAATTCATATTTGCCGCAGCAGTTTCTGTCACAGAGTTACGGAAAGGTTCTCCCTCATAGATACCATATGGCATGATGGTGGGCCAACGATAGAGGTAGTATAGCGCATCGTAACTTGCCGTATTGAAGTTGAATGGTGTTTCCAAATTCGTGCGCGTATAGAGTGCTTTGCTACGTACTTTTAGCCAAGGTTTGATTTCAGTATCAGTAGAATAGTTTACAGAAAAACGATTATAAGAGTCTGGATTAACTTTTACAACTCCATTTTGCCCCATATAACTAAGACCCATATAATAGTTGGTTTTTCCAGCAGTACCACTAAAACTCATATTGTGCTGTTGGCTGAATGAAAAATCATTGATATATTCATCCGCAGCATTCCAACTTCTCCAGAAGTGAGGTACACCTGATTTGATAATAAAATCGCGTCCTTCAACCATTTCTGATCCGAGATCAGCATTTCCAAATGCGTTTTCCCATTCCCGCATATACTCAATATCTTCAGCATTCCATACAAGACCGCAAGAGTTGGTAAACAGCGTTGTACCTGGTACGCGACGATTACGCGCTTCCAAAGCCATCTCAGCACCAATGTATGATTTTGCGATTTCAGGTAAGGCTGTAGGAGTAGCCCAAGAGAAGTTATTAGAGTAGTTTACACGGAATTTAGAATCTACACCACTACCCGATTTGGTAGTAATCAGGATTACACCGAATGCTGCACGCGTACCATAGATACTGGATGAAGCAGCATCTTTCAAGACGGAAATTTCTTTGATATCATCCGCATTGATCATTGAAATATCGCTAATCTCCACACCATCCACAAGAATAAGCGGTTGACTACCACCCTCATTGAGCAATGTACCTACAGCACCACGGATACGGAACTTAGGAGTATCACCCAAACGACCAGAAGAATTGGTCACTGTAAGACCTGCAACTGCACCTTGCATACCCGTACCAACGTTGGCAAGCGGACGTCCTTCGAGTTGATCTTCCACACTCACAGAACCTACCGCACCTGTCAAATTGGCTTTGCGCTGAGTATCATAACCTACTACGACCACTTCATCCAAGAGACGCGTGTCTTCTTTGAGTACGACATTAATGGTTGTACGGTTATTGACCTTTTCAGTGACAGTCGTATAACCCATGTAGGAGAATTGCAGTTGTGCATCTGGAGTCACATCAATGGTATAGAATCCATCAAAATCAGTGATCGTACCCTCAGAGGTACCTGTTACAACTACACTCACACCTATCAAAGGTTCGCCTTGAGCATCTGCTACTTGGCCTGTGACGATAGCAGCATTGGCCACCACTACGGTAGCCAATGCGATAAATAGAAATGCTAATCGTTTCATTTGATTACTTTTTTACCATTAATGATATATACACCATGTGGCAATCCGTTTTCACTTTCTCCCAAATATTGACCAAACAAAGTATAAACACCAGGACGTGTGATAGTTTCTGCTACAACATTTTCCACAGCATTTGGTACATATTGGTAAGCGATACGCGTTGCATAGGTATTATTGGTATTAGGCAATGAATATACCATCAAACGCTCATTCGAGTTAGAGACGATATACAAGTTGCCCGCAGCATCGAAATCAACACCCATGGTTACTCCTTTGTCTTCACCCCAGTTGATGGTGTATTTCTCAGTCAAAGTAGGAGCTCCAGCAGCATCGTACTCTACCTCCCAAACTTTCACCATACCGAGTTCGGTTCCCATTGCCAACAATGTACCATCTGCATTCACAGCCATACCACCTTGTTGAGCGGCATCTACTCCATTGTTAGAGATGTTGAAATCCACTAGCCCCTTTGCATTCACGTGAATCAATGCAGGTTTTGCATAACTGGAGTTATAGCGATATTGGCTCACGAAGAAGCCACCTCGTTGATCGTATGCAATTTGTCCACAAGCATTTTCCATGAAAGAGTTGTCTTTATCAGCGTAGAAAATTGCAGTTGGTTCAGCAGTCCAAGGCAATGCCTCTACTTCTCCAAGATTGTATTGATTGATATTACCATATACAGTACCTTTAGAGCAGTCACGATCGTATGTGTAAAGCACTTCGTCTTTTCCTGTACCAATCACGCAACAATGCATAACTGGATTGGCAACCATTTTACGATTATTATTCATGATTTGACCATTATCTTTCGAACGACGTCCATCAAATACTTGTGTGAAAGTCGCCTCTGGTTTTGCAGGATTCATAATGTACACACCTGCAGATGTATATGAAGAGCTGGTTACGAAGACATCACCATCTGGAGCTACTGCAGGACGAGCCAATGCAAATTGGTAGTTGGTAGATGAGTTATTTGCACCCCACTCTATGTCACCTAACCAACCTGTAGCACCTTGATTAGTAATATCTGTGAAATCATTACTCAACACAAAGATACCCATCGAAGAGTTACGGTATTTAGGGGCATCGCCTTCTATACATTGTCCTCCTACAGAGTTGCTCACATAAATACGACCGAAATATGGACTTGTAGGTGTCTTATCCACCGCTACACCACGAGCAGCATAGAATTGGAAGATCTCATCATCTGTGCTAATCTTAACAGGGAATGATACTGGGCGCGCTGTAGCCACAATACTGAAATGATCAAATGCTGTAGCCCAGAAAGGATTAGCTTGCTTATGGAAACCTTTTTTGAGCGCACCCCAACTATGAGTACGTACAACTTCGTTGTTTTTCTCGATAGTCAGACTAACATCTGTAGCATCTTCATTCAAACGGAAGTAGAAATTTTTACCATCGAATTTTACTTCGCCTGCAAATACGTTAGCAACAGGACTGGTAAGCGTTTGGTAATGTTTCAAATTATAACCATTTGCCAATGTAGCCACGTGAATAGTATATCCATCAACCCAAGCCATTGTTTGCGTACCAGGAGCATCTGTAGTATATGTAGCAGGATAAATATCACTTGCTGGTTTTGCTTTTGCGATACCATCTGTAATATCATACAATTGGAAGGAATCACTATTGCCAGTAGGCTTAACCATATACATACGACCTGCATAACGCAAGAATGATGCTCCAGCAATTGTACTTACAGTACCTTGTGGCATAATTGTGAGTTGTTTACCTGTCAGATTCTCTTGAGAAGTTTCTGTAGTTACAGTAGTTTTCTTCGTATCTTCGTTGTAAACCACTTTATACATGGTGGTTCCCTCACCAAGATAGTATTTACTTTCCCAGCGTGCACCGCTTACCGCGAATGAGTTACCCTTTACATTGCTAACTTCGAAGAGCTTAGTAGGGTTCTTCAGATTCTCATCCCAAGTATAGAACACAGCTTGGTCTTTCACTTTAGCAACCAGATAATCGTCCGCTGTGAAGGCGATATCGCAGATTTGTACGCCTGCTGGCAATGGAACTGATGTAGTAACAGAGAAATCTGCATTGTATTCTTTAATTTCACCATTTGCCAAAACATAATAATTACCATTGCGTTGCAAAGCACGTACAATATTGTTTGAATTAGCCTTAAGTGTTTCTACCAACTCAAATTCATATTTATCCAACGCTACAGCATCATTTTCTTGCTCAGGATAATCCTCCAGATGCAAGCGAATATTCTTCATACGCACTTTTACACCTGCGATTTCTTCTGCTTTCACAGTAACCTCAGTGGTAACAGTACCATACTTCTCTTTAGTAACCACCAATTTATATGTACCAGGTGTCAAATCATAGAATGCGAACACACCATTGTACCAATTATCGGTAGTCTTTTCAGCCACCTTAGTAGTGCCTTTATAAAGTTCAACTTTAGCGCCATTGAGTGGCAACCATTGGTCGTCCGAATTCTTTACATATACAAATTTAGGTTCGCCCAATACATCCACTAATTCGTTGCTTGATTTTACCCAACCGCTGATAGTAGCTGTTTGTGGAAGAGGAGCCTCAAACCACTTGTGGAAGTGTTGGAACATACGCAGTGCTTCAAGACGACAGTAGTCATCATTGCAGAGACGGTGTGTCTCAGGAGCATAATCATGGAAACTACCCTCGCTGAGGAATCCAGGCACGGTCAAAGGGCGCAACACACCAAGTCCCATGTCATCACCATAGAATGTGAAATCACCACGCAATAATGGTTTTGGACTTGTCCAAACAGTAAGTTCGTTTTGTATTTGGATATTACCACTACTTTCTGCCATCTTATCACTTTGAGCTACTGTAGGTTGGTCATTGTATCCATGATAGAGCATCAGGAGATAGTTGGTTTGCCCATTCAACGCATTGGTATGGATTGATAGGAAGTGGTCCACATTGTTTGCGTTAGCCTCCGCTGCAATCGCACTCAAATCGCGGTCATCACCATTATTCAACTCTTCTATTTCAGCAGGAGTTGCATTAGGATAATACTCCAAATCACGTACACCCGACTTGTTTGTTCTACGTGACATGATAACAGTAGCACCCGCTTTCTTCAACATCTCTTCAAGTGCTAATGCTTTAGTCAAGTTGGACTTACTCTCCCAATAACCATTAGGGTCACTCCAAGTTTTAGGCACTGGAATAGTCCAGCAACTACGGTCATTGCTATCATAACCGCCGTGACCAGCATTCACATAAATTTTAAGGCCTTTTAAATCGGTTCTTGCTGTTGTTGCTTGTTTTTTCGCAGCGATTCGTTGCATCTGACGCTCTTTAGCTGCTTCTAAACGTTGGTTCTCTGCTGCGATAAAGATTGTGCGCTCTACCTCAGACAACTCACGGGTATAATGATCATTGATATTACGAGAAATGTAACGGATATAATCAATTTCATCATGTCCTGTGTAGAACTCTTGCATACCTGAAATATGATTGTTATCCAACCACTTAGGTGCATTCATACGTCCCATAGAACGCACATTATTACCATTGATATCACATACAAAAGTGCCATAACGAGCAGTAACATAAACAAGGTGTTTGCCATCTGGCGAAACACTTGCCCAGAAATAACTGGCATCGTCACCATTAGGTGCTAATACATACGTTTCACCATTACGATTCACTTCCATCTTTTGGTCGCGAATGCTAACGGTAGTTTGGGCAGTAAGCATTACTGCAAAAAGTAGCCCAAATAATAGTGCTAATTTTCTCATGATTGATTATTGTTTAAGAGTTAATAATTTATTTTGTTATTATTTCATTTCCTAATAAGTTATAAATTCGCCCCTCTCTTTCGATTAGTAGTAAGCCATTTTCAACGTACTTTTTACATTCAGGTATTGTTACCTCAATATTATTCACAGCATCTTCCAATGCAAACTCTACACGTCGAACTGGGCTCCATGTATCACCTGCATTAGGAATACGTGCTTTCACTCGCCAATAATAATTTCCTAAAGGTAATTGCTGTAAATTGATACGCAAGTCAGTAGAAAAGGTGGTTGTGACAACTTCTTGCACAGCTAAGAGGTCTTGCATTTGCTCGTCACGCGCTATTTGAATGATATAACTATCCGCTTTTTCCACCGCCTGCCATTCAAATACAATAGGCAATTTACAAGGATAGCCATCACGAGGATACACCAATTTTGGTGCTTGAGGAGTTAACAATTCTTCTCCTAAGATACGTAAAGCGAATTCATTATTGTATTTATCTAACACGCTCACACCGATGCGATAGTCCTGTGGATTGATGCCAGCAGGTAATTCGAATGAAGTAGTATAAGAAACACCTATCAACGTTTCGCCAATAGAGAAAGTTCCCACGCTATCCGTTGTTGCTGCATATATCGCAAAGTGCAGATCCTTATCCACGTGCGTCCAAGAAAGTGTTTGACCATTCAACGCTAAATTCTCCACCATTACGCGCTCTTTTGCAGGTTTCCAGTTGATCGCAGGTGGTAAAGCTATGTATTGAAACTCTGCTTCATTTTTAGTTAAGTTCACTCTTAACTTTTTCGCATTATACTCAGCCCATGCACGCGTGTTGTAGAATACAGCACCTGGCGCATTGTCTGTCACTACACGATTATAAACAAGTTGCTGACGGATATCACTAATAGCAAAGCCTGTCGCCCCCTCTTCATATTTGTACAATGCCATGCTAGAATAAAAATGCTTGCCAAAACGGTTGCAAAGTTCTGCCCACCAGCGACTCAATCGCTTGTAATCTTGGCCCCCACCAACCTTCCAATACAACTGTGGTGAGATATAATCCACTGTCCCCTCTTCGAGCCACGCTACAGGATCACAATAGATTTCCGCATACATATTGCCCCCAGTAATTCCACTTGGTAACTTTATACCACGTTTTCTCGCCACATTCGAGTCCGTTGTCCAGATACCGAACGGTGACACGCCAAATGTTACCCAAGGCTTAACCGCTTGTATCGTATCATAGACATCTTTGATCATCATATTGACATTTTGACGGCGCCAATCCCCCACATTCATGTCAGCAGGTTTGTATTTCTCCACACTGGCCGCATCTTGATTAGTTGTGCCACCATATGGATAGAAGTAGTCATCCATCAAGATACCATCCACATCGTAATTATTGATAATATCTCCTACGACCTCCTTAATTCGCTGACGCACTTCAGGCTGAGCAGGGTCAAGATAAATATCATTTTTATAATAGAGCAACCATTCTGGATGGGTATGTTTGTAATTTAATTGAGTGGTATCATCATTGCCTGTCCAATCGTATCCACCGCGCTTACCATAGCGATATGGATTGATCCATCCATGGCATGTCAATCCACGCTTGTGACACTCATCAATACAGAATTGCAACGGATCATATCCAGGATCTACACCACGACCATGATTAAGATAACTGGACCATGGCTCATATTTAGACTTATACAAAGCATCGCATGCAGGACGAATATGCAAAAGTACGGTATTCATATTCGTTTCCACACATACGTCCAACAACTCTAATAATTCAGCCTGTTGAGCCTCTACTGTTTTGGTCGAAGACATTGGCCAATCAATATTTGCGACAGCAGTCAACCATGTTGCACGCATCTCTCTTTTAGGAGCTGCAGATACGCATAAAATGCCTAATACCATACAGCACAATAGAAGCAGAATTTTCTTATTCATAAGGCAATCATTATTAAGTCATTGAAACACAAAAAGGAAGGGACAAAAAACATCCCTTCCCTGATTAAATCATTTATCTTTGTTGACCGATAGCATTATACAATTTGCCCGCACGGCGGATATATAATTGTCCGTCAATGATTACTTTGCGTGCAGTTTGCTCTACCGTTGTTGTCGTTTGCAAAGCCGTCTCATCACCCCCCTTGTACACTAACTGTGTCTTTGGAGCTGGAGTGGTACAAGTATTATTATCGGTTGGCATAGCAAATTTATAGAAGCGCTCGTTGGATGCACTCATCACAACCATATCGCCTGCATAGTCAAATGCAATACCGTCCGTATTCCATGCTGGTTTTGCAGGATCAAACATTGGAGTTTCTGTCCATTTCTCCATCAAAGGAGCACCAGTTTCCGCATCGTAATCCACATTATACAATGTCACTTTACCGCCACCACCAACAGCCAAGATATTACGCTTCATATCATAAGCCAACTGACCACGGTTGAAGTTAACTGGAATACCTAATGTATCAGCACCATTCCAAATCTCCAAATCAATACCATTTTGACCAATATGCATCAATTTAGCGGTCGGATCATCGTTGGCAGTTGCTTTTGTCACCACCCAATAGCCACCTTGTCCATCAGCAGCAATATCAGCACGACCAGTAACCATCCAACCCTCTTCTGTAAACACAGCCTCCGTTGTACCATCAGCATGAACCTTATAAATACTATAGATAGAAGAAGCTTCACCCTTTGCATCATAACACAACACACACAAAGTACCCTCTTTATCATAGCACAGAGATACTGGTTGGTTCAATTCTGGTGTCAAGTCCACTACATTATCCCACCACACATCAGGACTCAAACTATCAGGACTAACGGCATAAATAGAAAATGGCGCTTTATCCCATTTCGCAAAAGCGACTGTGCCATCTTTAGGATCAACAGCTATGCGGTGAATCGCATCCCAACTATTGCCCAACGAAAACTCAAATGGCAAATAACCATAACCTGGCTCATTTTCCAAATTCAAAAGTGGATCAAACACATAGATACCACGTTCTTGGTTGCTAGTATAATCACTCAGTCCATCTGCACCTACCTGAGGATTAGCCACGTAAATTTTTCCAAAATGTGCAGACTCTGGACTATTATTAATGGCTACGCCTTGTGAAAGGTAGAAATGAAATACATCCACAGACTCATCAGTCAACTCTGTAATTTCTGCTATTGGTTCAGCAGCCAGCTCCACAGCCCAATTCAAAGCACCTTGACCAGGAATTGCATCAAGATTAAGTTCCACCACATTCTCACCCTTAACAACATTCTCCACAGCTACTTTACCAACCTCCACACCATCTGCATTAAAGAAGACTAGATTAGCTGTTGTAGCATTAGCAGTAGCAACAAAAGTAAACTTGCACATAGAAAGTCCCCCAACAGACTCTTCTAAATCAAGATTGTACGCCCATACGCGCTGTGCATTTGCCACACCTACCATCGCTATAACAGCGAGGAAAGAGATAAAAATTCTTTTCATGTTTTCTGATTTTAAGTTAATATAAAAGATTGTGTTTTTGTTAGTCAAAATCCATAAATCGGCAGCAAAGGTAGTGTTTTTTTTTGAATCCTGCAAACGTTTTCGAGAAAAAATAAAATTTTGTAATTATTTTGCCTATTCTTATGACATTATTGCGAAAGAAAAAAGATTGCTTTTTGCCAGAAATCAACCATTGAAATTTGAAGTATAACTTAGCAAGGGCATAGTTAAGTATGATGAATAACCTATAAATCACCTATAAATAACCTAAGAATCACCTAAGAATCACTAAAGATTTATAGGTGAAACACAACCACAAAAACATCGTAACACATCACAAGAAGTTAAGAAAAAAGATTTGCAGATATCAAAAATATTACTTACCTTTGCAAAAAAAATTGAATCGCGTTTAACTTTTATTGAAAATCATGAAAGCCATTGTACGTCTTTTAGGAATCACAGCAATGATTACCTTTGCATCATGTACTCAAAATCCTCCTATGTCAATTCACTGGGAAATGGGGAAGAATGATGTGACACCCGGAGTTTGCGAACTCTACTACACCATCACTAACCACTCGAACAAACCAATTACCAACGAAGGATGGATATTGTACTTCAACTACATGTCACTCCACCCTATCTACACAGAAGGCGACCAAATTCTGCAAACAGAATTGCAAGCCAGCTATCACAGCATTACACCTACGGAAGATTTTCAACCACTCATGCCCGATAGCAGCCGAACATTTAAGTTGCTATTCAAAGGCAATGCCATCCGTCAGACTTCGCGCCCAGAGGGATTCTTCTTGGTGAAGACCCCCTCTATCCCCCTTCAAGGGGGAAGAAAAGGGAAGCCAATTAGTATCCCTTGCACTTATGCGCCATTCACGCGCCCAGAACAGATGAAACGAGGTATCGTAACATGGGAGAAAACCCCATATGCAGAAGGAGCGTATGTGTATGATTATGTGCAGAATATATTGGATGCACCCAAGAGCGAAGAGGTACAACCATTGCTTCCACAACCCAAGCAAGCTGTCTATACCGATGGCGTTTGCGAGGTGGCAAAAGCAGCATTAGAGGTTAGCACAGATGCCAACATGACGGCAGAAGGTTATACCATGATCATCACCCCAGAGTTAATCACGATTGAAGCAAGTGATGAGGCAGGTCTATTTTACGCCAAACAGACTCTGAAACAATGGGGTGAGGTAGTTCCTTGTGGCACCGTGACTGACTATCCAGATTTGCATCACCGTGGTATCATGCTCGACGTTGTGCGCAACTACTATCCCGTGGACTCTATTTTCCGCCTCTTGGACGTGATGGCATACCACAAGTTGAATGTCTTGCACTTCCACTTGACCGATGACGAGGCATGGCGCTTGGAGATCCCAGGTCTGCCACAACTGACCGAAGTGGGTGGTCGTCGCGGCTATACCACCGACGAAAAAGACTGCCTTTTGCCTATGTATTGTGGAGGTTGGGATCCAAATGCCAACACCACAGCAAATGGCTATATCACCCGCGAGAAATACATCGAACTGCTGAAATACGCTGGCGAACGTCACATCCGCGTCATCCCAGAAATTGACATGCCAGGACATATGCGTGCAGCGAAGAAGGCCATGGGAAACATGTTGACTGACAGCGCATTTGATGCTCGTGTGTACAAATCTGCACAAAACTATACCGACAACGTAATTGATGTGACAAAGCCTTATGCGGTGGATTTCGTGGATCATGTAGTGACAGAGATTGTGAAGATGCACAACGAGGCGGGCTATCCTTTGGCACAACTCAATATTGGTGGAGATGAAGTACCAAAGGGTGCATTGACACGCGAAGAGCACCAGACTTTCATCGATCAAGTATTGGCCATCTTAGAGCGCTACAACCTACAACCAATGGGTTGGGAGGAGATCACTCACTTCTGTGCACCAGAGAGCAAAGCCGTTTGCTATTCATGGCTCAACAGCAATACCAAGCCATTGGAGATGGCCGAAGCTGGTTATCCAGTCGTATTGGCAAATGCCAATCGCTTGTATTTTGACTTCGCCTACTGCAACCACCATGAAGAGAAAGGTTTGAATTGGGGTGGGTATACCGATGAATATCGTTCGTTCGATTGGGAGCCACTAATTCACCCTAATGTAGTGGGTATGAATGCACAATTATGGGGCGAGGTTATTCGTTCGTTCGCACAAGCGGAATGGCAGATTTATCCTAAGATCTATGGTCTTGCAGAGCGCGCATGGAATAATCGTAGCGCACTCACGTTGGGCGACTACAACCAACTTGTTTACGAAGTGTTCGTGCCACAATTGGCTGCCAAGAATAGCAATTTCCACATCCAACAACCTGGCGTAAAATTGGCTACGGTCGATAACCCACAACTGCAGCTTGACAATAGTCATCTATTGGTTGCCATGAACAAAGTGATGCCAGGCGGCGAACTGCTCTACTGCCTTGACGATGGCGAATGGTGCACATACAACAATCCTATCGTCATACCTACTACCACCCAAATCGTAAAAGCGAAAGTGCGCTATCTCGGCAAGGAGAGCAACACCACATGGCTCTGGATCGAGAACCAACACCAGGTGGATGCAAACGCGGAAGAGAAAAATACAGGAGCCACATTCTAATCCTATCTAAAATAATAATCAAATAGGAGGAAAACGATGTCGCTTTTCTCCTGCTTGATTATGCTCGCTCTCATGGAAAGAAATAGCCTGCCCATGGTTTTGCTTTGTACTCTTAGGAAATCTGTGATCGGAACTTTGTAAAACCGACCTTAATTCTTTTCCGCATTGTAGGATTCAATTGTCTTCGTCTGGATGATGATTGCCGTATCGCCTCGGGTGAGAGATCTGCTTTCTGTGGTGATGGTTCGGGTTACATTACACGAGGTTAGTCCTAAAGCGATTGCAATAGCTGTAGCAATAGCCAATGCAAGGTATTTGATTGCATTAAAGATGCGTTGTTTTTGAGTGTCTGTTAGTTTGTTCATGATGTTTTAGTTTTGTGCCCTTGGGCAGGTTGTGTCATATTTTGAGGTTATGTTACCAAGGCGAAGTAATGCGCCTTTGGCGGGTGGTTACTTGCCATTTTCCATTTCTTGGCGAACCACATTCCAAACATACTGATAAAAGGTCTTGTACTTGTTTTGCTTGATGAAAGCTGCTTGGTCGCTAGCCATGAATGATGGGTCTTTCATGCGGTAGCGAGTAGTAGCGCATATTTCGGCGAAACTATCACGCCAAGCCGTTTCTTTCTCGGTTACTGGCGTAGTGCGATTGCCGTGAACAGAAGTGTACTTGCGGTTAGAACGCTTGCGGTAGTTGTAGGTTGTACGGTACTTTTTGGAGATTTTGCCCGATAAGTGGTGGATTGGATCTTCGTAAACAACGGTTGCCATAGGTTCTTGTTTGTTTTACTCACGTTACATGTCGCGAAGCGACGTTCCATGCCCATTGGGCGTTTCATGTGCCTGAGGCACGTTCCATGCTTCGCGTTGTAACATGAAAGGTTAATAAATAGGGGTTTCTGGTGCCCGAATGTGATTCGGGGCTAATTAACAAAGAAATTGCAGAACGCTTCGCTGTTAGACCGTCACGGAGTGACTGTTAGACCGCTGCGCTGTCGGAACGCGACTATGTCGCTGTCAGATTCCTTGGGTCTGTCAGCCCGCAGGGCGGTCTGACAACGTAGTAGTCTAATATCTAACAGCCGTCAGGCGGTCTGTTTAGAGTTTAGCCATCTCTTGTGCCATCATGTAGCCGTGGAGAGACTTGTACTTGGTCTGCTTTTTGAAGGCAGTTTTGTAGGCGTCAATCTCTTGCGACGTGAGGGCTTTGACATTAGCTGATGCAGTAGCCATCTTGGTTTGTTGCGCTTTTTGTGCGGTAGATGGTTCGCCTGTGTAAGGGTTGCAGATTTGTGAGGTGAAGGTTTCGCCGTACATCTCTTTGAAGATGATGTCAGAGTGTTTGCAGATTTTGCCACGGAATTGGCGGAATGGTGCTTCTAATTTAATTTTACTCATGTGTGTTCGGCAATCGAGCCGAACAGACCGCCCTTTCGGGCTGTTAGACCGCTTTGCTGTTAGACCGTTTCACTGTCGGAACGCTCGCAGGCTCGCTGTCAGATTTCAAAGTCTGTTTTGCTCGGAATCCTCCATGCCGTCGGAGGGGTTGGTGCGGAGCGCACAGGCTATAGGTTATAGGCTATAGGCGAGAATACGCTACGCGGGTTAATAATAAGGTTAATAATTTCACGCGCCATGGCGCTTGTTTCTTATCTCGCCACAAGGGCTCGAACGATTATTTCAAAGTTTCAAAGTTTCAATATTTTGAAGTATGCATGTCCAGGAGTGGTTGAATGTGAGAGACTGGGCAAGCGTTTGACGGATGATGTCGCATGCTTCGTCAGGAAGGAAGAGTTGAGGGTCAAGAGGGACGACCTTAATGGTGAGGGTGGTGCCCTTGGTTGTGAACTCTGGGTTGAGGGTTTCAAGGTGAAAGAGGACTGCCTCTTTGGCTTGTTGCATCTCTTCTGCACTTTGGCAGGGGATGGAGATGATGACGAAATGTTTTTGATTCATGATTATACAAGATTAAATATTAAACAACAACTTAAACAACTTATTCCAACAACTTTCGCGGCAATCAACTCCCTGCCGCGACAAGAGAACTTTTATTTTCTGCCACACTCAGCAGTTGCATCCTCTGTGGGACGCGTTTCTATAATAATGCTGTAAAAAGTAGCGGCAAATGTACGTTTTGTTGCCGCCGATTTGTGTTTTATAGCTTGTAAAGTATGATGAATACTGATGAAAATATTTTTTGCACTTGCCGCTACTTCTGCCGCTATTTAGCTATTTGGGTTAAGCAACTCTGCCATTTGTTCCACCACTATCTTTGATTTTTGAGGTATATGTAATCGGTTTAATTTGGGTAGTTGGCAGCTATTTTTATTCACAAAATGGTTATAGACACATGTCCATTTACCGACTCGTTTGGGAATGGAAATGTAATTCCGCTCAGTCATCAATCGTATGAGGTATGCGAGTTGAAGATTGGAGCCAGTCCATTTGATTCGGGCAT